>JACTVF010000038.1 GCA_019695435.1 Methanoregulaceae archaeon
CCAGACCGTGTACGTACCGGCATCAAGCCGCCCGCCAAGTGAACCCGTGTTCCAGTCATATTCCCAGTGATCGTTGCCATCTACGCTGACCTGGGTAAATCCTCCCTGGTCAGACCGGCTGTTGATGTTGTCCAGCGCTACGCCATTTGCGGGGAGGTTTGGCCCGGTCAGGAAGAGGTAGACGGTCGGGCTGGTAGGGCTGTATCCCGAGAGTTTGACCGTATCGCCCAGATACGTCTGTATCGGACCGGACGCGGCGGCCACACCCGCAAGCACAAAGAGCAGGAGCAATCCTGCATACAGGTTCCGGTACATCATGTATAGATATCTCCAAAAGACGACGTTAATATTTTTGTCTGTCGTTCACGCCTCCCAAGAACGGGACAAAAGAATGATTTCAGGCCGGTCCACCATTACGCCGTACTGTTTGCCGAAACTGTCGTAGTGGATGTAAGGGGCAGGGTGGGAAGTGGCGTGAGCACAGGGGTCGCAGTTGGTGTCGGGGTTGCGAGCGACTCCTGCAGGTCTATATTGCCGTAGGGCGTGGTTGTCGATACCGTTTTTACCGCTTCACCGTTATTGTACACGATTGCCTTCATTTCGTCACCCGAGCCGTCCGTCTTCTGGAGGGACACGGCAACCGTCCCGGTAGCCGTAGGGATCCGGTAGAAGTGATCACCGGTGTCAGACACTCCCTGCTGCATACCCGGTGTGCCTACGAGGCCGGAATAGGTCTTGTCATAGCTGATCTCGACCCAGACACCGCTTTGCGGGACAAGCTCCTGTGCTGTCGTCGGAATAACTGTGGTCGCGATCACTGCCGTGGTCTCTGTCGGCGTTGGTGTCGGCACCGTGGTCACTATGGCAGGTGTCGGTGTCGTCACCGGCTCGACAACGGTAGTTTTCTGCATGTTTTTCATGACCATAAATCCCCCGGCTGCAACTGCTATAATCACGATAATGATGATGGCAGCCGCAAGGATCCGTGAACGCTTTTTCCGGGGCGCTGTTGGTACCGGGGGCAGGGGCGGGACTGCCGGTGCTGCGGGTACCGGTTCTGACCCGGGCACCGGAATGGCGGCCGCATCCGGTGTTGATTCGACTGATGGGGCTGCGGCGGGTGAAGGTTCCGCCGGAGAGAACGGTACTGGTTCAGGTACTGCCGGCGCTGCTTCCGTGCGGGGCACTGAGTCTTCGATCAGGGGTTCTATTGAGTGGATGATCTGTTCGATGGGCCGGCCCTTGCGGTCACCCGGCCCGTAAGCGGCCGCAGGGGCCGTGGAAATCTGTCCCGGCGAGGCAGAAACTGCGGTCTCATCCCCCGAAACGACCACCTTGGTACCGCACCGGTTGCAGAATGTCGATCCGGGGGGGATACGGTTCCCGCACCTGCCGCAGAAAGACCCTTCCGGGAGTGACGTGGTCTCGACCGGTTTTGGTGGCAGGTGGCTTGAGTCCACCATGATCTTTTTTATGGGATGGGAAATCTCGATCTTCTTTTTTACCCCCGGAATACCGGGATGGTCCTGCCGAGCCTCCCCGGAGGGCTGCGTGTCCACCACTATATCCACCGGTTGCGATATTGCCTCGGCAACATATTTTTTGAGGGTTTTTGACCATTCATCCGCTTCACGCCTGCGCTCACCGGCAGTCTGCCGTACGAAGGTAAGCGCCATCTCACGGGTATCTGCCGTATCGGTCAGGATGGTAAGCGTGAGGACCGGGTCGCGGATCGCATTCTCACCGGCCGTTACGTTCCTGATGGTGATCAGCGATATCTGCTGTGTCGGAACAACATTCTTTTCGCTGTCTATGATGATGAGACGACGATTGGTGAGCACCAGTTCGAACGACACGGATTTTACCTTGACATGCTGTGCCGTCAGGACAATGGACTCATCGCTTTTCAAGTCGGGATAGCCCATAATTACCACGTTCTCTACTATACTCTTGCATTACCTTTAACAAATAAGTATTTATCAGATATTTTTATTGTTGATGATAAAAGAGATGAAAGCGAAACCGGTCTCAGAGGTACTCACGGTCATTCATGTAGGGCCGCAGGACCTCCGGGATCGTCACCGATCCGTCCCGGTTCTGGTAATTCTCGAGGATGCACCGTAGCGCCCTCGATGTGGCAATGGCGGTCGAGTTAAGGGTATGGGCATACTGCTTGGACTCGAAATTCTCCTTGTCCCGCACCCGGATGTTGAGGCTTGCTGCCTGGTATGCGGTGCAGTTGGAGCATGAGACGACCTCCTTGTACGCGTTCTCCCGTGGCATCCAGGCCTCAATATCATATTTCTTCGCGGCAACCGTGCCGATATCGCCGGTGCAGATGTTGACGATGTGATAGGGAAGGTCCAATTTACAGAAGACCTCCTCGGCATTTGCCAGCAGTTCTTCGTGGATCCGCCAGGAATCCCCGGGCCTGCAGAAGACAAACTGCTCGATCTTCGTGAACTGGTGGACGCGGAAAAGTCCTTTTGTATCCAGCCCATGCGCCCCGATCTCCCTGCGGAAACAGGGGGAGAGGCCCGCGAGGCGCAGCGGCAGGTCCTTTTCCTCGAAGATCTCGTCCTGGTACATCGCGGCGATCGGGTGCTCGCTTGTCGCGATCAAATACGCATCGTCGCCATCGATCTTGTACATGACCTTCTCGAAATCATCAAGATCGGTGACCCCTTCATACGAGCTCCGGTTGATCATAAACGGCGGGATGACCGGTGTAAATCCTTTCTTTTCCAGAAGGTCGAGGGCGAACCGCTGGAGTGCGAGATCCAGAAGGACAAGGCTGCCTTTGAGGAAATAGAAACCTGCACCGGAGATCTTCGTCGCCCGCTCGAAATCCGCCCAGCCCCGGTCGGCCGCTAGCTGTCCGTGGTTCTGGATCTCGAAATCGAACGTGCGCGGTGTGCCGACGCGCCGGATCTCCACATTTTCGGTATCGTCCTTTCCCTGCGGCACGCTGTCGTGCAGGATATTGGGGAGACGCATGAGCCGGGTGCGGATGAGTTTTGTGATCTCTTCCTGCTCGATATCGTTCTCCTTGATCTTTTTTGGCAGACTAGCGGCCTCTGCCATCAGCGCCCCGGTCTCTTTGCCGCTTTTTCGTGCCTCGTTGATGTCGCGGGCAATCGTATTTCTCCGCCTGCGCAGTTCATCAGTCTGTACTTTGAGCTCACGGGATCTCGCATCTTTTTCGAGGATCTCGTCCACCCATGCAATCTTTTCCGGAGCATTTCGTTTTAAAAGATCGGCTTTGACGATCTCCGGGCTTGCCCGTACAAACCTGATATCCAGCATCTCATCGCACCTCAACGACAATCCCCTGCTTTGATTTGAGAGGATTTTTCTGGCTGTTGTATTCCTTGTATTAGTGTATCTTGTTGTACCTTATTATGCTTCAATGCACCCGCACCAGATCCCTGCCGGCACACGGTAGATACCGGTTTTTCGAAAACACGACCCGCATCATCTAAAAAATGTTTAAAATCCACAAATCCGGGTTTTATTTGAATAAAAACGGCAAATTATAACCTATGATAAGAATCCGCGCCCATGAATGTCATCAATAGCAAAAAAAATCCCGCCGAACGCGATAATTATATATGACTCCGGTATCCACCTGTTTGGTGGTAGGAAACGGCCCCGGTCTTTCGGGAAGATTTTCTTCAACTGCCATTTTGATCGAATGGGATCGGATGGAGGGATGACAGACACAATGCACTAAAAGGGGATGGGGGTACCGTGGATCTTTTATCGAAATTCTATTTTAATTACAGCCGTATTATCAAGACCATCAAGATCTATCTGCTGCTTGCCGGGCCGGGCCTGATTGTGATGATCGCGGACAACGATGCCGGCGGGATCACCACCTACGCAGCAACCGGGGCAAAATTCGGGTACAACCTCATCTGGTTCCTCGTTCTTCTCGGGCCTGTCGCATATTTTGTACAGGAAATGACAGTCCGGCTGGGTGCCGTGACCAAGCATGGGCACGCTGAGGCGATCTTCAGTGCGTTCGGGTCGTTCTGGGGCTGGTTCTCTCTCCTCGACCTAAGCATTGTCAACTGGCTGACGATGGTCACTGAGTTCATCGGAATGACTGCCGCACTCAGCATCTTCCGTGTCCCCCCGGTTATTACCGTTATCATCGTCGTCTTCGTAATGCTTGGTATCGTCATGTCGGGGCGGTACTGGACGTGGGAGAAGATCACCATGGCCTTCTGTGTCGTCAACCTGATCTATATCCCGGCAGCATTTCTCATCCACCCCTCGGTCTCCGATATCTTCCGTGCCGGTATCATCCCCAACTTCCCGGGAGGACTTAATGGCGAACTCTTCTTCTTCCTGATGGCAAACATCGGGACGACGATAGCGCCATGGATGATCTTTTTCCAGCAGAGCGCTGTTGTCGACAAGCAGATGAAAGAGAAAGATATTCCCTGGGGCAAAGTTGATACAGCGGTGGGGTCCTTTTTCACCGTTGTTGTTGCAGTATTTGTCCTCATTGTGACAGGGACGCTTTTGTTTGGCCAGAATATAAGTGATGCCGGCGCTGCAATTGTGGCAATAATGCCCATCAATTCCTATGTAGGTGTCCTCTTTGCCATCGGTTTATTTGATGCCGGGTTCCTCGGGGCGATCTGCATCGCGCTTACCAGTTCGTGGGCATTCGGTGAGGTCTTCGGATGGGCGCACTCGCTGAACTACAAGGTGAAAGAGGCGTTCTGGTTCTACATATTTTACTTCTTCGGGCTTATCACCGCCGGTGCGGTCGTGCTCATCCCGGGAGCTCCGCTGGTACTGATCACCCTCTTTGTTCAGGTGATTGCGGTAACGCTCCTGCCGGCGGCACTTGTCTTCCTTATCATTCTCCTGAATAACGAGGAGATCATGGGGAAATACAAAAATACCCTCTTTGACAATATCACGAACATATCAATCGTCATGTGCATTATCCTCATCTCAACACTGTACGGCATCAGCACACTGTTCCCGAACCTGTTCGGGTGAAGGGAGGTACAGAAATGGTAGCAATTGAGAGTGTTTTCGGAGAACGGATCGGAAGTATTCTACGGGATTCGACCGGGAAGATCCGCAGCATTAACCAGAAATATGCAAAGCCTCAGATCAAACTGTCGAGAGGGGCGAAGTTCGCCCTCCTCTTCCTCAGGCTGTACCTCATCTTTCTCATTGTCCTGCTGGGGTATAAGTTCTGGACGATCGTCCATGGAGGTACATAATGGTGCAGGAGAATAGCGCGAACACCTCCGCGATGGCAGGGGATCTCCAGATCCTTCTTTCCGATATCCTGAATGTTCCCGTCCTCCGTTCCGGGAAAAAAATAGGATCGCTTCTTGATCTCGTGATCGCGGAGACTGCAAAGATCCCGGAGGTGCGGTCCCTGTATGTCTCCCGGTCTTTTGGCAACCCCAGCCTTCTTATCCCGTGGGAGAATGTCCATACCCTCACCGGCCGGGGGATCGAGGTCACCATAGGGGATCTTAAACCCTACGAAACCGAACCGACTGAGGATGTTATCCTCCTGCGCGACTATGTCCTCGACAAGAAGGTGATCGATCTTGAGGAAAATGAGGTCGAAGTCGTATATGATATCCGGCTTGTCCTGCGGAACAAGAAGCTCTACGTCACCGACGTCGATACCGGAAAAGCAGCCCGTCTCCGGAGGCTGGGCCTCGGCATGCTTGCAAAGATCCTCTACACCTCTGCCGATACCGAAGCAGAGCAGATGATCTCCTGGAAATACATTCAGCCACTGCCGACAAATATCGGGAGATTCAAGGGGGACATCAAGCTGAATGTCTTAAAAAATAAGCTTGCGGAGATCCATCCGGTCGATCTTGCGGATATCCTCGAAGAGATGGATCACGATCAGCGGGTCATGCTCTTCTCCACCCTCGAACACGAGCATGCGAGTGATACGCTTGAAGAGATCGAGCCCAAGGTGCAGCGCGATATCATCTCCTCGCTCTCCACGGATAAGGTCGTCCAGCTCATCAACGATATGACCCCGGGGCAGGCAGCCGATGTCCTTTCGGTAATACCGCATTCGGATGCAGAGGATATCCTTGCAGCGCTCAATCCCGATAATGCCAGGAAACTGCGGGCGATCATGGAAAAGCAGGAGGAGAAAGTGATCCACTACACGACCCAGAAGATCCTCAAATTTCTCCCTGACACGGTAGTTGAGTACGTCCAGAACGATTATCCCCGTCATGCCCGGGGAAAAGATGTTGTTATGTACATCTACGTTGTGGACGGGAGTGACCGGCTGCTAGGCGTCGTCGACCTCAAGGAACTGCTGAGGGCTGACGACAAGGCGCCCCTCTCCGCGATCATGACGGAGAACGTGATCGCCTTAAATGCGGGAAGTACGCTCAAGGAGGCCTCGCAGGAATTCGAGCGGTACAGTTTCCGGGCCCTGCCGGTCATCGATGACGACAACCACCTCATCGGGGTCATCCCGTACCGTGATGTCATGAACCTGACCCATCACTTTCTCGAATGAAATGGCTTGTCAGAAAAAAAAGAGTGCCGTCCCTGTACGGCCCCCTTCACTTCACTGGACGGAGCAGGCGACCGTTGTTAAGGTGCAGACGTATGAGAGGGAATCACGATGCAGACTGCTGGGATAACGATTATTCCCGGCGGGGACGGGTCTGGGGCGGGGCAGTCTACGACCTGCCGCAGATTGGTGCCGGCGAGCGGGTGCTCGAACTCGGGTGTGGGAACGGGAAGACCTTTTCTGCACTGCTAGAGAAGAAGTGCGAGGTTGTTGGCATCGATTTTTCTTCCACCGCCGCGATCCTGTGCAGGTCTCTTGTCCAAAAAAACGCACCCGGGGAGATCGCCCTTGCCGATATTCGTCACCTGCCATTTGCCGATGCCTCGTTCGATATGGTGATCGCGTTCCACGTGATCGGGCACCTGCCGGCATCCGCCCGTGTCCGCTGCGCTGAAGAATCGGCACGGGTGCTCAGGGCCGGGGGAACCCTGTATTTTTCCGGTTTTTCACGCGAGGATTTCCGGGCTGGCATCGGCTGCAAGACTGAACCAGACACGTTCGAACGGAAAAACGGGATTGCCACCCATTATTTTTCCGAGAATGAGGTGCAGGCACTTTTTTCCCCATTAACAGCCGGTGAGTGTTATACCCGGCGCTGGACAATGACCGTGCGCGGGAAGCCGCTCCCCCGCGCCGAGATCGCCGCAGCGTTTAAAAAAATCTCCTGAACCACGGAACGTTTAACAATTGTCCGTCAAAACAGGAGGGAATTATTAAATGGACGTGCGACGTTCTTTTCTTTCGCACTTGGATGTGATTGTGTGAAAAAATTGTTCTTTTTAACTCTCTTTGCGTGCATTGCAATTGTCGGATGCGTGTCAGCAGCAGATTCCGCGGATAACCAGACTGCAAACACGACGGCGATAACAGCCCCGCAGCTGATCGGCGGGGACATGGGAACCTACCTTGTCACGGCAAACGCGGATGGGGCAAATGTCACCTTTGATTCGGATTTTAAGGGTATCACAAAGGACGGTCAGCTGAAGGTTGAGGTCTACACGACCGGAACGCCATACCGTGTCATCACCGTTGAAAAGTCCGGGTATGCCGTCTATACGGCAAACATAACATCAGTCCCGGCGAAAAATGAGACCGTTGAGATCCCGGTGACCCTCGTCCCGCTCGTAGCAGCAAACACGACAGCAGAGCAGGCAAATGCAACTGCCCCGGCAGCAGCCGGTACCCCGGCCAACGTTACCGCTGAAGTAACAACTGCCGCTGCAACCGCACCTGCAACCGCACCGGCGCCGACCCAGTCCGGCAGCCTGCCATTCGCTGCTTTCGCCGCCTTTGGTGTTCTTGGTATCCTTTCGATCCGGTCAAGGCGCTAAAAAGGATTCTTTTATTTTTATTTTTATTTTTATTTTTTTACGAGCAGGGGCAGGTTACCGTTTCCAGATTTAACGGAGATACCGGGATCCGGGACAACACCGACAGTCCTGTAAAGAAAATATTTCCTGGAGATCCGATCCATAAAAATCAACAAAAATTATGGGATTTTTACTGCCCGTCCGGTTTCTTCTTCTGCAGGTATGAATTAATGAGCCCGGCAATGAGGAGAATGATCGTTGCCGCCGTCACAGCAAGGACCAGGAAGAGCAGCAGACTCATATTCTCTTTTACAATACGGAGCCTGCCCAGGTAATACCCGGCAAGCACGACAAGAAGCGTCCATGACACAGCCCCGAGCACGTTATAAAAGAGGAACCTGCGGTACTTCATCGTTCCGACACCGGCCAGGAATGGTGCAAATGTCCTTACAAGGGGGACAAACCGGGCAACAAAAATGGTCGCCCCGCCATATTTTTCGTAAAAGGAGTATGTCCTGTCAATATACTCTTTTTTTATAAAGTTCGGGAATCGTTCCTGGAAGATGTGTAACCCGAGATAGTTGCCCAGCCAGTAATTGACCGTGTCACCAGTCACCGCCCCCAGGATATATGCCGCGATCAGGAGCTGGAGATTCAGGATTCCGCTTGCGGCCGCAGCCCCGGATACAAACAGCAGGGAATCCCCGGGTAAGAAGGGCGTTATGACAAAGCCGGTCTCAAAAAAAATGATACAGAACAGTATGAGGTACGTCCATATGCCGTAGTGATGGACAACAGTGAACAAGTTCTGATCGAGATGAAAGATGAGGCCGACGACCGTTTCTATCATGACTAGTACAGATATTGAGCAAACTGCCTATATCAACATGAGGCACCGCCACATCCATTCCTGCCTCTGTACCGTGGAACAATGAAGGTAACCTATATCGTAAAAAACTCAAAACAAGGTATATAATGTGTACTATAAGCGCCATGCCATGATCACTATGAAATCTCCTGCCCCGACTCTGCGCCCGGCCTTCCTGTGCGGCATCCTCTGTATCGCTCTTCTCATGGTAGCCCCGGCGGGGGCATTCACGGCAGATTCTCTCAATATTACCGTTGCCACTAATGGCGATGCCACCGCTTCCTTTTCGTTTACCCTTGACGGCGTAATCGAGAATGCAATTCCCTTGTCTATGCTTCAGGATCAGCTGGTAAAGGGACTTGCCACGAGTTCCGATCCGCCGCAGGTCCTCTCTTTCGACAGGTCAGAGGCAATACTGCTCTTAAAAAATTTCGCGGTGACAAAAAGCGTCCCGACCGGGACGGAGTACCAGACCGCCCCCATGGACTTTAAGAACGCCCAGATCGCGCTCCAGAACTCTGCCGTAAGCACCGTGATATCCGCAGACTTTTCGCCGAAGATCATAACGGTCACCTTCCCAGACGGCTATTCCACCCAGCTTACCGATTCGTCAGTCCTGCCCGGCCTGAAGCACACCGTGATCGATCCTGCAAAAGCGAAGGCTGCACCGACCATCAACGCCTCATCGCTTGGCGCAATCTGGATAAGTTCCTCACCGGAAAATGTGCGCGTGTATATCGATGGTACCTACGCCGGGGAGAGCCCCGGAACGTTTTCCGGGATTGTACCGGGCGAGCACCAGGTCATGCTGGAGGCAGACGGGTTTGTCTCACTTACACAGACGGTCATGGTAAATACCGGCGAGACAACGATGCTCTCAGAAGCCCTGGACTACGCTGCAGCACCTACAAATAAAGCAAATGCACCGGGTGCAGGAGCGGTGATAGCGGTCCTCGCTCTTGCCGGATATGGTACTACCGTCAGGCGAAGGAAATAAATCCCGGTTTTTGTACAGGGATGCAGATAAACTTTTTTCCCTCGGCAGAAATCCTTTGGTTACAACAAACTGCAGTATATCTTGCGACGGAGGGGCCCGTGCCTGTCCCTCTTGATCGCTCCTTCCCATCACGATGATCTGCGTAGTATCTTCTCCGAGATATCGCTCTGGGGGGAAAGGCGTCAAGCGTGCGGGAGCGGTACCCAAACTTTCCGAAGTCTCCAAAAGTGTTAAGAGATTTTTCTGATAAATTCTCCAGAACCACATCTCCCGATTACTTTTTACACGTGATCGTCATGCCTTTGTTGTCAACTTTCGTGGCAATCGCGATCTCAAGTCCGATGGGCTTGAGGATCCTCTGGATCGCCCTGCGATCCTTTTCCGTCACGATCGCAATCGATGGCCCAACCGAACTCATGCCGACAAATTCGAGACCGGCCTCCCGCAGCATGCTCATGTACTGGTAGATCCGGTAGCTATGGTGCTCGATCTCGGCCCGTTTTGATCCCCGAAACTCGATCTCCCAGACAACATCCCCGATCTTTTTTACGTCACCGCATTCGAGCGCCGGAATAAGATCCATCATAAAGAAGTACGCCTTGAGTTCCCGGTCCCGGTAGTCAAGCGTCCGGGCCCGGTTCATGAGCAGGTCAAACTCTTTCGTGCCGGCCGATGAGATATCCGTGGGTGGGACAACGATAAAGACGTTAAGCCCTTCCGCAAACGGGTGGTGGTACACGAGGACGAGTTCGTCGCCCATTACCGCCATGCCGCCGTGGGTACTTGCCGCAGGCCCGACCCCCGTCTCAAAGCCGAAGGCTATGGTGCCCTCCGCGGTCTCCTCGACATAGTTATGGCCGATCAGCTGGCGGAGCTCCGCGTTTGTGAGCGGGGAGCCGACCGCCTCATTCAAGGCTGTCGCCACCGCGATCATCACCGTGCTCGTCGACCCGAGGCCAACATGCTTGCGCTCGTGATCGGTCGCTTTTATCGTAAATCCACCGGTATAACCGACTGCCTTGCTAAAGACGGCCACAAAGTTCTCGATGATGGCCGCCCGGTTGTAATCGATCACGAGGCCCTGACAGGTGCATTCGACCTCAGCGGTACAGTAGCACCGGATGGCAAAGCCAATCCCCCCACCGCCGGCATGATCCGGGGCAAACCGGTTCATATCAAGGACTGAGAGATGGATCCGGGCTGGTGCTTTTACCACGACTTTACCTTTTTTCGGGTGTAACCGGTACGTATTCTTTTCAAGGCCGAGCGTTTTTGTGATCTCGCCGGGAAGAAATGACCTGAACTCGTACTCCACGAGATCGAGGTCGCCGCCGCGTATCATCATGACTGGCATGTCAGATCTCCGGTTATGCTGTCCTGTCAAAGAAAATGTTTTTTCCTGACGCCGATAGTGGGATCGCGTAGGCAACGGTACAGTCTTTCCCGAGGAACCCGAGGTTCATCGCAACCGAGCCTGCGGTATACATGACCCGGTTGTCCACGTTGTGGATCTGTGCGGTCTTTGCCGCTGAACCAACAGCAATGCCGAGATCTGCCATCCTCACCGCACAGTTGGGCCCGGCATAGGCCGTATTGTGCGGTCCCTTTTTCTGTACAGCTTTTTCAAGGGCGGCACAGGTCACGTACCCGCAGGCCCCGCAGTTGATCCCGACAGAGACATCACCACGGATGCCGACAAGGAGACAGGAATCGCACGCGGCAATATTCTTTGCATCGCGCAGGAAAAATCCCAGCCCGTGCTTTGTGCCATAGTCAGACATCGCACGGGAGAGTTTTTTTATCTGGGCATCCGTGAGCACATGCAGGAGAATTTCGTCCTGCCCCCGTGCTTTTGGTGCGGTGCGGGCCGCAAGCGCCATGAGCCCGGCGACTGCGGTCACTGCTGTTTTCTCAACAGTCATACGGGAGTATGAGATACTGCCGGCAGATAAAGACGCAGGGTCTGATGTCGGGGTTCAGTAAAAAAAGGGGTGTCTCCTTTTGCGGGAATTCAGGATGCGGGGCACCTAGGCGGAGACCCTGAACGCGATGCCGTCAAAGAGGGCAACTGTGCGGTCGCCCTCGTACACCACGACACGGTACGTCTCGCAGGTCCCGTTTGATGCAATACGTTCTGCAACCGCAGCGAGCCGGCCCCGTGCAGGTGCGATATACTGGATGTGCACGGAAACTGCCGTGTAGTGATCTCTCCCGCAGTTGGATGCGATACCAAAGGCATGGTCGGCAAGCGAGAAGACAGCACCACCGTGCGCGATACCGTGCGGGTTGAGTTTTCCCGAACAGTCCATCTCGACGCGTGCATAGCCGTCGCCGGCATCGGTGATATGCATATCCAGCAGCCGGCCAAACTCACTCTCTTCAAAAGCCGTAACCTGTCCGGGTACGGATACCGGCGGTTGTTTTTCCGGTGTATTCCGGGCCCCGGTCATGAAACTCCCGTACGGGTAGTGCGGCCGGTTGAGCGTTCATTTATATTTTTTCTGGGTATAAGCATACTTCTGGGTCTCCCCGCCATGGGCGACGATATAGAGCCACTCGTAGAGCGATGTGAATGTACCGTACTGCTGGTACCGGCGCATGGAGAACCCGACCTTTAATTTCCTGTCGAACCGGATCTTCCCCTGGTCTT
>JACTVF010000474.1 GCA_019695435.1 Methanoregulaceae archaeon
CCAACGGACCGTTGTGGGAGACGGACTGGCAGATTCACTGCTCGAACAAGTCTACGAGACCAACCACATCGACTGCGTGATGCAGCACGCCGAAGCACAGGCGACGCTGAACGACGTCTGCGCGCTGCAGATCAAGTGCACGAACGATAAGGACAAGCCCGTCGACTTGCAGCTTTGGGGCGGCGACGAGTTCACGGTATTCACCGATCCGGAGGATCCCCGGCAGGCGTTCGCGGTCGTCACGATCGACCGCTATAATCAGAGGACGCGGTACAAGCTGTGGTTCGAAGACGAGGTTCGGACCTTCCTCACCGACCAGTATAGCGCGGACAAGACCGCCGGCGCCCGGGTGGCGATGCAGGCCAGGACCGAGGAGAAGAACACCTATGGTTGCATCCCCTTCGCGTTCCTGCACTATCGAGCTCCGGTACGACAATTCTGGACGCCTGGACCTGGAACGTTCCTTCGTAAGGCCGAACTCCGCATCAACGATCGACTATCAGAGCTTGACGAGCTCATCAGCAAATATGGTCGCCCGATCGGAGTGTTTCGGAATGTCTCTCCGACCTACACTCCAGAGATCGGACCCGGACGATTCCTGCGACTCTGCCGAGGCGGTACCGGATACACAGGGGACGGATACGCCGATGGCGGAGAGCCCTCGGCCGAGTACCTCCAAGCCCAGCTAGCGATCGAGAGCATCTGGGTCGACCTCGAGAAGTACATGAAGCAGGTGGCGGCAGCCGTCAACTTGCCATTCACTGCCCTTGAGTTGCAGTACGATGATGCGGCTTCTGGGATCGCCCTCGTGATCAAGTCAGCTCCCTTGCTCACGAGGGCCCGCCAGAGGAGACCAATCTTTCAGCTCGCCGAACTGGCTATGGCCCGCACAATCCTGACCGCGGCCGGGAACCATTATGGGCACGCCGAACTGCTCGATCAGGCAAAGACGCTCGAACTGCTGCTCGCCTGGGCCGAGCCCCGTATCCCAATCCCGGGCCCCGACCGCGACCAGGCCGATGAGTGGGAGATGCAAGTCGGCATCAAAAGCAGGATCAACGTCTGCATGGAACGGTACGGACTAAACCACGACCAGGCCGTGCAGCGACTCAAGGAGGTCGCTGAGGACGAGGAAATCGCGAAGGGCGTTCTCCCGCAGGAGCTAACCCCGCCGGCAAGCGAGACGATGCCGTCCGAAGAACAGGACGCGCGGACGCAGCAGCAGTACGACGACACGACCGGGGCCGAGAGCGGGTACGAAGAAGGGCAGTCGAAGGCGACCGGACCGCAGACGACGAGCGAGGCAAGCGACTAACATAGGAGAGCACGGTCCCCTTGGCAGGGCACCATGTCCCAGGGTGCAGTCGCGCTAACGACTGCTCCCTGGCATTTGGAGGCAAGCGACTAGATCTTCATAAACGATCACTTCTTGCACGCGCAGACTTCACATATGAACAAATCAGCCAGCTCAGATTGCTCCAAGTTGGCCGATTGATGTGGCCTACAAGGCGGGCTACTCGCGGGGGCTATTCGACCCAAGATGCATTGTGCCGACAAAGCAATGCGGCGGCAAGAGCGAGGCAAGTGATTAGCACGCATGACGATCCAGCCGAGAACTTTCGAACGATGCGGACGGGCATTGCCCTAATCGTACTGATCGGCTTGGTTCGCCTCGCCGCGCTCTATTTCACTGGGGTTTGACGATGAAAGTTCGAGATCTGAAGCCCGGCATGCCTTTCACGATCGAGGGTGCCGGGTCGCTGAGTGGGTCGAAGGTGACCTACATCCGGATCAATGCCCTTGGAGATTCCTACCGGGACAATGCCCTGGTAACGAAGCTCTGGAGTACGACCTGGATTCACGGGGACCGGGAAGTTACCTGGTCAGGCCCCCCGATCGAGAGCGACTGATCGATGAGACTAGCCCTTATGCTAATCCTGATGGCAGCATCCGCGTTCACCAATGGCTTGGCTGACCGCCGCAAATTGATGACCCAGCGCGGTCTGTATTTCGTGGCACGCCAGACAACGTGCGACGCAAGTTACTTGTGCCTGCATCCTCTGTACAACCCGACGTATCCGCAATCTCTGCACTGGATGATTTGCCCCGGAGTAAAGCGTGGACACTGACCGCATCCGCGCCGCGATCCGCGCCCACCGACGTCTGAAGCGAATCTATCGCCACCCTGAACGGGCGCCGGAGTGGCTCGAGATCTTTGCCGACCTAGTCGACGCCGAGGCTTACTTCAAGGAGATTCGCGATCCGACACCGGATCAGGCCCTCGACTACCGGCGGGTGCGAATCGCACTCAGGAGGTAACCATGATTCCAGAAGTTTATTCCGGTTTTGTTGGCACAACCGGCGGGCCTACAACCATATTCGCTTCGCCCGACGCTGGACCCGGAGATAGCACATTTGCCTGCGGGATCAATAATTCAGGAACCATCGTCGGATTCACCTTCACATCGGGTGGCGTATTTGAAAGCTACACGCGTTCGAGCGGCGGAGTTTTCACACCAATCACATTGCCTGGAGTAACCAATCCTTGCGCGCATGGCATTGACAACGCCGGAGACATCGTAGGCTCCTGC
>JACTVF010000475.1 GCA_019695435.1 Methanoregulaceae archaeon
CTCCCGAGCCCCGACAAGATCGATAAAAACTATTATTGCCGGTCTCGGGATTCCCGAACGACTGGCCCGCCTGCTACCAGATCTTGCCGGGATTCCTGAGGATAGTACCGGCGCTCACCTGACTGCTGCCGGACGCACCCGGCTGATCGGCCTCTTAACAGCATGTCCGCTTGTGGTCTCTGCTCTTGGGGATCTCTCCGTGGCGATGGTAACCCGGGGAGGCATTGTGCTTGATGAGGTGAATGCAAAGACGATGGAATCAAAAATAGTTTCCGGGCTTTTCTTTGCCGGGGAGGTGGTCGATATCGATGGCGACACCGGGGGTTTCAACCTCCAGGCTGCGTTCTCCACAGGTTTTCTTGCAGCACAGGGAATACGCGAGCGGGCCGGGAAAGGTACGTAAGGATTTACTTTAAAAACCGGAGAAATCTCGCGCACCCGGTAAACACACACCCCGGATCCTTCATTGACCGGGTCCCGGATTATTTTTTGATCCACCCCAGTTTTTCCAGCACGTTTCGAGTCTCGTCCTGTGCCTTGCCTCCCGGCCTGCGCGGCTGGATCACAATAGTAAGCGCATTTTTGAGCGGGATGCCAGCTTCTCCTCTCTTACCCTTGCAGAGCACGCAGTCCCCGTTGAACCGTCTCAACGCCTTGACAAAGGTGTTTACGATCTTCTCCCGGTTCGCAAGGTCACGTTTCCTGAGTTTCATGAGATGTTCAAAGAGCGAGAGATCGACAAGTGTCGAGGCCATCCAGCCGATCTCACAGGTGTAACCGAAGATCCAGGCGATGCGCGAATTTTTTGTGGTGGACAAAAAATCGTCGATATTATTACCCACGCTGCACGACCCGATGACAACCCCCTCGATATTGGAGTAGTTCGCCGCATTCCTGACGGCCTTAAACATCGCCGGGATCTTCATACCGGTTTTGGCCTTGAGCCCCCCAATCCGTTTACCGGTCCCATGCGCCGCCACGTACAGGAAGAGTCTGTCTTCCCGGGTATTGGTGAGGTCATCTGAAAGCGCCCGTTTAAAGCCGTTTTTTTCGTAGAAGTTTGAGTAATAGATATTAAAATCCCCCCGGTAACTCTCAAGTCCTTCCAGAAATGACAACACCGAGGGTCGCTTTGGCTTCTGCTCCGGAGTCCACCAGAGCCCTTCGATCACCAGAAGTGCGGTACTGCTCATCGGTCACGCTCCACGTTCATTTGGATTTTCTCCATTTCCACAGGAGAGTACGCGAAAA
Source organism: Methanoregulaceae archaeon (assembly GCA_019695435.1). Taxonomy (GTDB): domain Archaea; phylum Halobacteriota; class Methanomicrobia; order Methanomicrobiales; family Methanospirillaceae; genus Methanoregula. The sequence continues at coordinate 1,252 of JACTVF010000475.1, forward strand.
TATGATACATTGGATATAGTTCTCGGAACACATCAAAGCTTGTCACATGAACTCGGGTAACATCTGCACGGCGGCTGCCGTAAAAACTGACATATACGGAGGATAACATTTTTATTGAGGCAGGAACGAGGCTCTGTAGTACAGATACTGATATATCACCGGGGAATCATTACGGAGAGAAATTCCGGCATCTTACCACCAGCAGATACGGGACATGCAGCACCGGAAGAACTGCCCTGCTCTTCACGGGAAAATCAACCTTATAAATTCAGTACGGAAAGTTCCCCGAAAGTTTTCACCGGAATGACGCTCGAACAGATCATCGATGTAACCGGTGAATTTACGCATCTTTATGAACTGGTCATGGTCCACATCGAAAAGTCTGGTGGATTTGCCGGACCAGATGCCTATTTCAAAACAGTTCAACCTCTTCTCGACCTGCTTGAAGTCGAGATCCGGATCCGGTACCGACCCGGGATGACGCAGCAGCAGATGAAACTTATCGCGCAGGATTGGATCGATCAGCAAATCAGGGAATGCGGGAACTAAACGTCTCCGCGGGCGTCCATAGTATTGACATAACTGTAAACTGTATGGATTGCATTTCCGTAAAAAAGGAAACAGTGTACAATCACGGCCAAAACCGGTTTACACCTGAAGAGATAAAAAAACCGGAAAAACCGGAATCAGATCCACCCGGTTGCCCATGTCCACATATTGTGGACACCGGTCGAGATCACGACGCCCGGGTCAATATGGAGCAACGGGAAAACAAAGATGAAGTAAAGGATTGTCCCGATCAGACTCCCAAGATTTGCAAGCGCTGCCACCAGTACTACTTTGAAAAGCGGGATGCGTGTCATCTCACGGATTGATTCCGTCTCGTAGATTTTCCGGAAATCCGAAACTGGCGGTTTTCGTACCTTCGCCTCCACATACGCAGCAAACCATCCTGCATGGAGCAACGGGTTTAAGGAGGTCATCCACGCCACCCCGAAACAGGTGAGTGCAGAATACGGGTGACCGCCGGCGATAAGGGTAAACACTGCTGCAAGAACCCCGTGGATGATCACCCAGAAGAGGAGCGCGTATAAGAGCACCATCCAGCCGATACCGGAGAACGCAATCGCGGCAAGCAGGAAGGCGAACAGCCCGGTGACTGCAAATCCGAAGATCTTTGCCCAGGGAAACGACTTGGGCTCTCTTGCGAGAGTGTCAAACGGCGGAAGTGTCTGCGGGTGTTCGACATAGTTCGTAATGCCCTGCCGGTGACCGGCGCCGACCACGGCGAGGATACGGACCTCCGGCCGCTGCACCTTTAAAAGGACAAGCTGGTGGGC
>JACTVF010000476.1 GCA_019695435.1 Methanoregulaceae archaeon
CAATGGCATCACCGTTCCGCACGCGCGTCACCGCGCCCGTGCCATTTCTGCTGTCCGTCGTGGACGACAACGGCGACAAATTCACCATGTCGTTCCAACTCCGCTACAGCCTCAACTCGCTCACTATCTTCGAAAGAGAGACAGGCAAAAACGCCATCCAAAGTTTGGGATCGGTACTTGACAACCCGGACGCGCGCGATGTGACCGCGCTGCTGTGGGTCGGCGACAAGACCTACTGTCCGCTCGTCAAGAACGTCTTGGCGCCGGGCGATGAAGAGATGGCGAGGGAAGGACTCTTTGCCATCCGTGAGAACGCCTCGCTTGCCAACCTCAAGGAGATCAAAGAGGCTTGCGGGCGCGCGCTGCTGTCGCAGTTGCCAAAGGAAGTTGCGGACAGGATCCGAGCGATCCAAGAGGGTAAACCATTGCCCGAGGACCCTACGCTGGCTCCGGCCGCGGCCTAGAGCTGGTCGAGATTTGGGCAATCGCGCGCTACGACCTGCGGTTGACCGAAGAGGAAGTCGGAGAGCTGACGCTGAGTGAGTTCGATGCTCTGCTTCAGCGTAAGCGGCTGGAACGAAACTACCAACGGCTCGATGCTGGCGTGGTGGCAGCGACGATTCAGAATTGTACGCCCGGGGATCCCAACCGCGAGCTAGCGTCTCCGCTAGACTTCGTGCCCGACTGGGCTAAGGACCGCAAGATGGATCTGACCAAGATGACGCCGGAGCAGCAGAAGGCGTTTATCCAGAGCATGTTCGACAAGGAAAAGAGCCGCGCAATGAGAGCGGCAAGGGGATAAGATCATGGCACTAGGACAATTGCTCGTCGAGTTGGGGATCAACGCGGCATCATTTCGCTCTGGACTTGATGCCGCCGGCAAAGCCACCCGTCAGTTCGCCAACAATCTCAAGAACGATCTGAGCGCCGCCGGCAGTGGACTTGAGAGCTTGGCTAGCAGTTTCGGATCGCTCAATCCCATCGTCAGTCAAGTCGGCTCCGTTGCCACCAATGCGTTCAAGATGATAGGCAATTCCATCTCAGGCACCGGCGGCGCCATGGGATCGCTCGTCGGGTTGACGCTGGGCGTTGGCACTGCCGCTGCCGCTGCTGCCGTTGGCTTGGGCATTCTGGCAAAAGAAGGCGCCGAAGTCGTCCATTCGTACGAGATGGTGTCGGCGAAGACTGGCATCGCCATAAATGATCTTCAGGGCTTGAAGGCGGCGGGATCCACCGTCGATATGTCACTCGACGGCATGGTTCAGGCTTTCCGCCGGTTCAGCATAGCGATGACGGACATGGGTAGAGGTTCGGCTATAGGCGCCAGCCAGCTGAGAACGCTTGGCATAACTACCAAGGATCCGATAGAAGCCTTGAACCAGCTGGCGGACGTGTTCCACAAGATGCCGGACGGTCCGGCAAAGTCGGCGATCGCCATCCAACTGTTCGGGCGCGCCGGCATGAACATGATCCCCATTCTGGACAAGGGGCGCGCAGGTCTCGAAGAGTTCCGGCAGGTAGCCAAAGACTTCGGTCCTGAGATAGGGGAAGGCGTTGTAAAGCAAACGCAGGAATGGGAAAAGACCAACTCTGAACTCGCTGCGTCATGGGAATCCGTCAAAGTCGCCGCGATGCCTGCCTTGACCGCGATAAATGAAGGACTCGCCATGATGCTCAAGACGGGCAGCGGATCCGGCGCGATGCTGGAGCGCATCATGTACGCGCTGCACATCATGAACGATGAGGAAGCTGGATTCGCCGATAGCGTGCGCAAAGCACAAGAAGCCGAAAAGATGGATCCAGAGATGGAAGCCATCACGCGCGCAAACGCAGACAACCAAGAACGCGCGAAGAGAGCGCAGCAGGCAACGGCGGACGCCGCAGAAAAGAATTGGAAAGCCATCAAAGCAGGTGGTCCAGCGCAGGCGGAACTGAACGCAGCCAAAGAAGAGGCAGCGAAACTGGAACGGGACGCCACCACAGCCAAGGCGGATGGAATAGCTTACGACTACACCATGCTCAACAACGCCGAGAAGAGAGTCAAGCTGCTGGAAGCCACCGGCGCGGCGGAGCGCGAGAAGAAATCACAAGAGTATTCGAAGGGCGGGCTCGGCGCGACGAAGGACGTGGAAGCTGCTGCCGCCGAGCGCGCGACCATGGAGAAGGCGTTCAACGAGCAGCTCTACCATGAGCACGAGATCGCCAACGACCAGCTTCTGGCGAACGATGTGGAAACCGAGAACGCCCGTTACGACGCAGAGCTGACGTTCCTCGCCAAGACCACGAGCAGTGAAGTCGAGTTCAACAACAAGAAGCAAACGGCCTACCTCAAGCACGCCAACACTATGCAAGGGTACGTGGCGGAATACTACACGCGTCAGGAGGAAGAGGACAAGAAGTACAACGCGCAGAAGACCAAAGAGTTCGAGCAAGCCATTAAGATGGAAGAGCGGTTGACCAAAGCCGCGATGGAAGGGTCGAGAGAGCGCATCAAAACGGCGGAGCAGGAAGCGCGCGAGAAAGAGGATGCCGCCCATGCCGCCACGGCTGCTCAAATGGCGCAGATCGCCCACCAAGTTGCCAT
>JACTVF010000477.1 GCA_019695435.1 Methanoregulaceae archaeon
GGATACATCGCTGTTGGCAACGAGGCTGCGAAGGCGGGTACGAGCGTGGCCTCGGGCGATGACCTCTACTCGTCATCGCTGACCTACTACCGGCAGCGGGCGCAGCAGAAGGCGGCCATGGCGGCCATCCAGCCCGCGAATTACTACCGCTACTAGCGGTGGGGCAGTCCGGGGGCCGGCCAGCTTCGTGCTGGCCGGCTCTCCGGTTCTTTTCCCTTTCATGTCAACTTCTTAGGAGACCAGAAACATGTCAACACGTATGGTGCTTGCACTAGCGTTGGCCGCCCTGATTATCCTGCCCAGGCTGGCCGTGGGGCTGAACAGACTAGCCCGTTGGACGATCCACGAGGCCATTCAAACCCAGCAACAGATCGACCGCCTTGAGTCGCACCGGCAACATGACCCGGCGCAATCGCCCGGCGACTGACTGCGGCGTCAACCACTCGGACAACGACCGCGTTTGGAGTTTACAGGTTTTCGATTACCTCGCATGGAGAAAATGTTATGAGAACGTTGCTTATCACGGTGGCCAGCATCGCGTGCGTCGCGCGCGGACAAATCGGGACGGCTCAATACGCCGGCTCAACCAACGGCCGTACTCAGACGACCGAAGATCGACTGGAGTCCTTGGAGGCCACCGTCGGCCAACTCGACGGCCAACTGGGTCGCCTCCACGGGCAACTTGGACGTATTGAAGGGGTACTGGAGGGTGTCGCCGGCAGGGAATCTGATGAAGCAGTTGTTTCTGCATCGACCCGCCGGGCACTGGCAGAGCGGTACGTCGAGGCTGGGATGGCCGTGTACCGCAGGGGAAGCCTTTCTGACGCGTGGCAGGACTTCACGGCCGCCATCAAGACAGACCCGTCCGACTGGCGAGGTTACTTCAATCGGGGCGCGTTGGCGATCATCGCGGGTCGGTTTGACAGAGCTGTTGTGGACCTCACGGAAGCCATACGACTCAACCCGGCGTCGGCGACCGCGTTCGCCCATCGCGCTATCCTTTACGAACGGGTTGGCGACCTGGAACACGCCGAAGCCGACTACCGTGCCGCCCAGGAACTGGGGCGGGACTGCACTTCGGCCTTGACCCGGCTGGCAAGTCTTGCAGACAGCCGCCCGGATTCCGAATCCGAAGAACCGGCCGACCAGGACGAGGAGGACCGGAACACGGCCCCGGCGTCCCCGTCGTACCAGTTCGTCAACTACCAGGCGTCCCGGCCGAGCGACGACTCTGAAACTGACGCGATCGCCCAGGAAGATCCAACCGTTAGCCCTTACGGCTCCACTTACTTCTCTTACTCGGGTTACTCCTCGTTCCACCCCAGCGTCCCACAAGGATTCGGGGCTCACGGCTCGCGAGGCAGTTCGCTGGGCGGCGGGCATTTGACGACCCACAGACCGTACAGCGGCCAATCTTTTCACCATCACATTCCGCCGCATTTCGTGCATCAGCCGGCACCACCGCGGTTTCAGCCGCATCCAGTGCCACGGCTTCCCAACCCGGTGTGGCCGTTTTCACATTTCCAGCGAGGGCAGATGGTAGGCGTCGTCCAACCGATGATCGTGCGATTCCCGCAAAACATGGCGATTCGCTTTCACCATTGACGGAGGGTGGTTCTATGCGAGGTTCGCTGCTCATGTACTTGTTCTCGACACTTTTTCTGATCCTGCTGGCGGCAGGATTCCCCATGCTGATTTGTCCCGCCGACGCCGTCGCTGAGTTCGCCGCCGGCTTCGTTGTAGCGGTCGCCCTGGCCGGCCTCACGTTGGTGAATATGGTGTTCTTTTCCGACCCGAGCGTACGCGCCCAGCTAAGCCGCGTCCGCGAAGCCCGGCAATTCAGCAGGCAACAGCGTGCGGAACGGCTGGCCGCGATCGATTCGGCCCGTGCGGCCGTCATCGTCAACGCCGCCGTCTTGCGAGCGGAACAGGCAGCCGCCCGCGTCTTGGAGCAACAGTTCGCGACGATCGCCGCGGCCCAGGCGGCGTTGTGCCGCACGTTCAAACTTGCCTTGGACGAAGTGCAAGACTTGAAGTATCTCCCGCCCGAGGAGTTTGCAGAAAACACCGGCAGACTGAAATGGGCTTTCCAACGAATGGCGGATCACTTGTCTCCCTCACCCCCCTTATTGGAGTCTCCCAAATGAGCGAAACCCACGAATCCCCGTCGAACGCCGCCACGAGCGGTTCCCTGGCTGTGACGCCCAAGGCCGGCGCAACCATGATTCGGGTCGGCCAACAGCATCAGGTCTTCCCGATGCAGTCGCCGCTCGACGAATTGGGCGCGGTAAACAGCGTCCTTCAGCGTTGGGGCCTGGGGCGGATTCAGCGCAAACGAGACCTTGCCGTCGCTCGGGCAACCGCGGCAGCCCAACAGCAACTTGCCGAAGGCGCCATGCAATGCCAGACGCAGGAACTTCTGAACCTCACGGAGCGGCTGGTACATGAGCAGGGCAGGATGGTTCTGGCCGACCTCAAGAATGTCGTCGAACGCCACCTCGAAAAGTGTGGGGAGGAACGGCTGACAGGGCGAATCGAATCTCTGACACGCCTTTCCATTGACTACTGCCGGCATCTTCTCAAC
>JACTVF010000478.1 GCA_019695435.1 Methanoregulaceae archaeon
TGCTGCAGTCGCGGCCTTTGACCAGGCCCTTCTGCTTGACCCGAAATCAGGGGATGCCGCATTCTATAAGGGAGAAGCCCTTGCCCTGCAGGGGAATGAGGAGGAGGCACTTCATGCATATGACCTCGTACTTGGTCTCGATCCATCGTACCCTGATGCCGCATATAAAAAGGGGCTGGCACTGTTCCGGTTGAAGAACTATGCCGGCGCGGTTGAGGCCTGCGATCAGGCAATCCAGTTCGTACCCGAGCATGCCCTCGCGCACTACCAGCGGGGTCTGGCCCTTTTTGCTCTCGGAAAATACGAAAAAGCGATCCGGTCCTTTAAACATGCCCTTGAACACGATCCCTCCATAAAGGATGCGCTGTTCCAGTCGGGGCTCGCGTATGCCAGTATGAGCAGGTACGTGCAGGCTCTCGCTGCATTTGACAAACTGCTGGATCTTGAGCCGCAGAACGCGGAAGTTCTGTACCACAAGGGGCAGATGCTCGCAAAACTCATCAGGACTGATGAAGCCCTTGAAGTGCTCGACGCATCCCTTAATATTGAAAATAACGTTGCCGACGTCTGGCTTCTCAAGGGGAGCATACTGCTTGACATGGAGCGGCTGGAGGAGGCTCATGAAGCATTCGACCGCGCTCTCGCATTGACACCTGATAATAATACGGCCTGGTACCGGAAGGGAAAGACCTTTGCCGGGCTGCATAATTATCCGGAAGCGATTCGCTGCTTTGACCGGGTTATCGCTGCCGATCCTGGCTGTGCTTCCGCCTGGTTCAGGAAAGGCAGTGCGCTGCTCTCCGGTGGTGATCTCAAGGGAGCAATAGAGGCACTGACAAAGGCCCTCGAACTCAAACCTGACAATGCAAACGGGTGGTATGACCGGGCCGTTGCGCTTGCCGGTCTTGGGAGGTTTGAGGAGGCCATCCCCTCCTATGACCGGGCACTTGCCCTGAATCCGAAATATGCAAGTGCCTACTATGACAAGGGAAGTGCACTCGCGCGCCTCGGCCGTGACCGGCAGGCGATCGAGGCATTCGAAATGGCCTCTTCGATCGACCCGAATTTTTCTGTTGCGTATTTTGAGAAGGGGCTGGCACTTGCCCGGCTCTCAAAGAACAAGGATGCCATTGCGGCCTTCGATGCAGCGATCGCCATAAATGCGTCGAGTGCACCGGTATTTCTCAACAAGGGGCGCGCTCTCGCAAATCTCAAAAAATTTAATGACGCCATTGCGGCGTTTGATTCTGCCATCAAACTGGATCCGGCAGGCTACGATGCATGGTTTGCCAAGGGATGCGCGCAATCCCGGCTCAAGCAGTACGACGACGCGGTTGCTGCATTTGACCATGCACTGGGAATCGACAACACCCGGTACTTGGCATATTACGAGAAAGGAATGGCGCTTGCCCGGCTGCGGCAGTATGAGAATGCTGTCGCTGCATTCTCTGACGCAATTGCCCGTGACGACAAGAAACCGGAGTTGCATTATGAAAAAGGCTGCGTACTTCTTGAACTCGGGCGCGATGAGGAGGCTGTCGTCTCGTTTGGCCGGGTTCTTGAGCTGGACGCCACGTTTGCAGATGCTGCCTATAACCGTGGCCTCGCACAGGAACACCTCGGCCGGTTCACCGATGCAATCGCGGCGTTCGACAGCATGCTCTCCCATGACCCGGATCATTTCGGGGCCTGGTATCACCGCGGCCTTGCATCCGAGCAGCTGGAAAAGGATGATGATGCCGTGCAGGCTTTCGAAAAGGCCCGCAAGATCGAGCCCCACGACATCTCCCTGCTCTTCTCTGAAGGAAAGGCATGGTACCGTCTCGAACAGTACGAGGAGGCGCTCCATCTTTTCGATATCGCGCTTGGCAGGGAACCGGGCAATGGCGGGATCCTCTTCGAGAAGGCAAAGGCCCTTGCCCGTCTGGAACGACATGATGAGGCGCAGGAGATCTTCCGTCTTGCATTCACCCAGCTTGCCGATAACTACGAACCTGCATACCTCCGGGGCCTGTCGCTTCTCGTGCTTGAACGGTACGAAGATGCTGATATGGCCTTTGACGCCGCGCTGGCACTCAGACCTGATGATCCTGATATCTGGTTCCAAAAAGGCGGAGCGCTTATGCATACAGGCCATTACGAGGCGGCGATCGCGGCGTACGACCACGCGATTGTACTCCGGCCGGAGGAGCCCGGTGCACATCTCGAACGGGGCAGGGCTTTTGCCGCACTTACCAAGTACGATGAGGCCCTAGGTTCGTTCGACCGGGTGCTCAAACTTGAGCCGTCGGATCCCGTTGCCAGTTTCGAGCGCGGAAAAGCGCTCTTTTATGCCGGAAAGTACGAGGAAGCATGTGCGGCGCTTGATATTGCTCTTGACGGCGAACCCAAAAATACCAGTGCCCTGTACTTCCGGGCAGCATCTCTGGCCGCTCTGGAACGATACGCGGAGGCGGCAGAATCATTCGAGCGCCTCCTGGTGTACACTCCTGATAATGCCGATGCCTGGTACGAGCAGGGCTGTGTGCTTGCCCGGCTCCGGCACTTCGAGGATGCCATTGCTGCATTCGACCATGCTATC
>JACTVF010000479.1 GCA_019695435.1 Methanoregulaceae archaeon
CTGTCGTCCCCCAGCTCCAGCCTGCTCTTCCTGAGATCCAGGGCGCCCATCATGTGCAGCGCAGCAACGACCTTCGGCTTGTCCTGTTCGAGTGAGACTATCCTCACTTTTTGCATCGGTTCTGTGCGCAGCAATCTAATCAACCAAATATCTGTCTCACGACCTTGCCCACTACCTCATTGATCCTGTTGTGCCCGAGCTCCCGCTTCTGAAGCTTCTTGGCCTCGCCGCTCGCCTCGAGCAGTCTTCCGGACCTCTCCTTCTCGGCCTCGGCGTTCGCCTTTTTGATCGCATCCTCCTTGATCTGCTTGGTCCTGGCCTCTGCCTCCTCTACGATCTGGCCGGCCTTCTCCCTCGCCTTCTGCACCCTCTCCGCCCTTCTCCTCTCCGCATCCTCAACCGCCTTCCTCGCCTTGGCCTCGGCGTTCTGAACATGTTCTATCGCGTTTGAATTTGGCATGATTTGCACCTAGTTTTAGTGTATAATAATGGGTATTAAATTCCAGATAAATTGGGAATGTTAAAATTTAAAAGGATGACGCTAAGCCGACTCGCTTTGCGCCATCACGTGACTATGTCTCCATTGGTGTACGCGCCCGTCTGGTTGATCGTTATGCTGTAGGTCTGGTTGCCGTACGTGAACGCGCTGCTGTAATTCTTTGTGATGTTTACCACTCCGGAGAAGTTGAAGTATCTTGCGGTCCAGCTGAATGCGGAGGGATTGATTCCGGTCTGGTTGGCGTACCTGCCCTTCAGTATGTCGCTCGCCGTCCCGCCCAGGTCGAATCCGCCCAGGTATCCGCTGAGCTGCGCGCTGGTGTTCAGTTGGCGGCTTTCTATCGCCGAATACCTCACGTAGAACGCGCCCGAGCCGTTCATCGGCTGCACCGTTCCATTGTCGGGACTGAGCGCTCCGGCAAACGTGCGCCATGTCCCGTTGAGGCCCACCATCAGGAAATAGGCGTTCGAACTGTTTGGATCGGAATTCAGGATCCGGTATCCCTTTATGGTGCGCGTGTAGTTCGCCAGGGCCCAGTAGCCGTAGCGTCCGACGATCTCGTCGTTCGTTATCTTCAGCGTTATGTTGAGCACCTGCTGGCCCAGGACCGGTCCGCTTCCAGAAACGTTCGCCACCGGAATGGACGTGGTGGCCACGCTCGTGGTCTGCAGATTCATCTCACGCTGGGTCATGTTGGACAGCGCAAGATAAAGCGTGGCTACGACGAGGAAGTCTATTACAAGGAAGAATGCCAGCTTGGGAAGGTAATTCTCGGTCGTCTGAGTGTTCCGGCGACTCGGTGCGTGTTTAAGTTCCCTTGGCATAAGGTAGCAACCCCATATAAATGAGCATGTTAAAATTTAAAAAGATACGCCTTGCGGTTCCGCACGCCCGTGCGCCTCCCAATCAGCACAGCACCAGCATCCGGGATTAAGGCTTTCCAGATTTGAGGTGCACGTTGTGATGCGCATTGTGTTAATCGCATCCGCATCTAAAGTTGATGGAGTCGCCATTACCGGTGCACTGCACAAGAGTCGACGAACTGTCGTAATTGCCCACCGAACAGGTGCCTACCGGCAGGCTCTCAGATGACACCTGCCAGTTGATGAAGTTATACCCCGAGCTGCAGGTGCAAGAGATTGTTATGTCCTGGCCCGTCGGTTCCTCCGTCGATCCCGGGCCGTACGAGGAACAATGGTTATAAGGAGATGCCTGGCAGCCGACGACCGCACCGGTCCAGAATCCCACCGTGGTGGTGGAGTACGACATGACCGTGGTGGTGGAGTATGACGGGGGTGAGCTTACCGTGATGGTCAGGATGGTAGAACTGCACGGGTCCGTGGGATTCCAACCGTCGTAGAAGGTCTCGTCGCACGCAACAAGGGTGTACGTGCCCGCTGCGAGTGATTGGGTGTTGTAGGTGGTCGTGCCTTCGCTTTCTGAAACCTCATAGTTGGTGCCCGAGTTTGTATAACCCGGGATTGAGTGTATGCACTGAGATGGCCCCAACGTTGTGCCCGCCTCCATGCAGATGAATACCTCGTCCGTGCCGATCGGCGTTGTGGCCGTGCACTGGTTGTTCTGATCGTACGTGGGTGTCGTCGTTGGGCAGGAGAGCGTGATGGTAGGCACGGGGTTCCATGTGCAACCACCGCACGCGCATGAGACGACTATCTGGGCTCCGTTACTATCACATGTTAAATCGCCCGGGTTTTTCCCCTGCGGATCGCTGCCCAGGGCCGGATCCCAATTGCACGAACCGCTTGCGACCGTGGTCCAGGACCCCCAGGTGCACTGGCCCGCCCCTCCCTGGGCACATTCGGCTTGAAAAGTTTGATACGCGCCATTATTGTACGTTCCCTGTTGTCCGAATACCGAGTAGCTTCCGCCATTCGTATTCACGCCGTTGCAGAAACTTCCTGTCACGGTTTCGAGTGTCCAGGTTCCCCCCTGCGGGACGACAGTGGTTGTTGAGTACAGCACGGTGGTTGTCGAGTATGGCAGCGCGGTTGTCGTCGAGTATGGCATCGTCGTTGTCGAGTACATCACCGTGGTCGTTGAGTAGGTCTGGGTGA
>JACTVF010000039.1 GCA_019695435.1 Methanoregulaceae archaeon
TTCAGCGTGCCAGCCGCAGGCGGCCCGGTCGTGATATCGTGGTACTGCATCGCCGCTATTCCCATGGAATCGGGGGACGATTGCACCGGTTCGATCTTCCAGCCGAGGAGGGCGGAATAGAACCGCCGTGCCCGGTCCACATCATCGGCCGGGATCATGAAGTGCGAAAGGTTTGGCATGAAAAGAGATTGGAGCTCTTGGTGTATTTAGCGATAGGGGGATGGTGCAGGGCCGGCCCCTGGAATAACCATGAATATCCCGTCACCCCTATAATTCCGGTATGCCAGCATCAGGATCCCACAGGTTCCCGCCGGGAAAGACGCTTGAGGGGGAACTGTGCGCCGCCATGAAACGGGTCGCAGCCTTCGGGGTTGTCTACCCGGAAGGGTATGAGCAGGTGCTCATTGAGAAATACTCCCGGGAGGGAGTCCTCTATCCCCACATCCTCATGATCCTCGGGGAGCCGCGGATCAACCATCATTTCTTCTATCCCCATGTCCTCGGGCGGACCGGCCGGCTTCTCGATTACGGGTGCGGCACCGGGGATAATGTCCGGCAGCTGATCCGGGACGGATTTTCCCGGGAGAGGATCACTGCGCTCGACATCAACCGGGCAAGCATCGATCTCGGCTTCGACCTGTACCGTGACCGGGAGGAACTGCAGGATCTCTTTTTTGTGTCCGGCACGTTCCCGTTCGGGCAGGATGAGTTCGACATGGTATATTCCGCCTCGGTTTTCCACGTGATCGCCGATGAGGGGGAGTTTTTGACGTATCTTTCGAATGCGTATTCAACCCTCCGGCCCGGCGGGGTCCTCTTTGGTTCCACGCTGGGGCTTGTTGCGGGGGGGACCAGGTCGCCGGAGGAACGGGGGCCGCCGCGGATAATGCCGAAGGAGCAGCTGGCCGGTTTCCTTGCCGGCGCCGGATTTGAAAACACCGGGATCGTCCAGCGGTATCACGTCCCGCATGACGTCCCCGGCGACAGGGACAGCATGTGCGTCTTTGAGTTCTGCACGGAAAAGCCGGCGTGAGACCGGGGCCGCACCCCCGGCGCATAAATACTGCGTGCTATCATATCCCTCGCGAGATACCCGCCGCGATCGGGTAAACGGCCCGGTTCCGCGAGCAAGGGGGGGAGGGGGGTGATCCCCCTACCCCCCCTTCTCTTTTTTCCTGGAGGGGGTCACCCCCCCACCCATGTGGCCGGGCGAGTGGGGGGTACCCCCCCTGCCCACTTTTGAAGTGGAGTCAATTTGGAATTGAGATCAAGAAAACTGAAAGAATAATAACGCATCCGATTCCCGAAAATCCAGTAACCTTCATGTTACATCATCCCGAATGGGTATTATACGAACAATACCCAGTTGAGGCACTATCTTGGATCGAAATGAGCTCCGGACCCGGCTTGAGATGATCGATGTCCTGCTCAAAGAGCAGGGCTGGGTTGTATCTGATCGATCCCATGTTCTTACGGAAATCGATACCAAACAGTCTGATTTCGCTCGGAAAAATTACAAGAATGTATCCGAGACCCTGAAAAACGATCTGGAAAGCAAGTACGCTGATTACATTCTGCTTGACAGTTTTGGTGCGCCACTTGCTATTGTCGAGGCAAAACGGACCTCGAAAAATCCGCTTCTCGGACAGACACAGGCCGCGATGTACGCGGACGATATCAAGCGCCAGATCGGAAAAGATGTCTTCATCTTTCTCTCGAACGGCTACCAGATCATTTTCTGGGACCGGGAGCGGTACAGTCCCCGGGAAGTAAAAGGGTTCTATGCCCGGGAGGATCTGGAGCGGCTCCGGTTCCAGAAGACGCAGGATGCCACCTCCCCCGTTGAAGTCGATACTGCCATTGTCGACCGTCCCAAAGGGATCGAATGCGTGAAACGGGTGGTGGAGCACCTCCAGCGGGGGCACCGGAAGGGGCTCATCGTCATGGCGACGGGTACCGGGAAGACCCGGGTGGCAATGGCGATCATCAAGATCCTGATGGAGAAAGGGCTTGTGCAGAAAGTGCTCTTCCTTGCAGATCGCCGGGCACTCCGGAACCAGGCAATGAATAAAGGGTACAAACTGTTTTTCCCCGAAGAGGCAAGGGACACGATCTTCGCCGGGAAGTATGACACTACTAAAAGGCTGTACGTCTCCACGATCCAGACCTTCCAAGAGATTTACCTTGACAAGGATGAGAACGGCCAGTTCAAACTCTCCCCCGGGGAATTCGACCTGATCATCTCCGATGAGGCGCACCGTTCGATCTATAACAAGTGGAAGGATGTGTTCACCTACTTCGACGCGATCCAGATCGGGTTAACAGCCACCCCTTCGGAGATCATCGAGAAGGACACGCTCCGGTTCTTTGAATGTAACGATGGTTCGCCGACCGCGCTGTACTCCTACGATGATGCAGTAAAGGACGGGGTGCTGGTAGATTTCCGCAAGAGCATCCTTGGTGCCCAGACGCATTTCCAGATTGCGGGGGTAAGGCGGCAGGATCTTACCGAAGGCGAGCGGGCAAAACTGCTGGAGCAGGGAATCGATCCGGACGAGATCGATTTTGAGGGCACGGAGCTGGAGAAGAAGGTCGCGGTGAAGGGAACTTCGGAGGCGATCGTCCGCGAGTTCATGGAGAATGCCATCATGGACGAGACCGGGACGCTGCCGGCGAAATCCATTATTTTTGCGATCTCAAAGAAGCACGCGTACCGGTTGCAGGAAGCATTCGATTCGCTCTATCCCGAGTATAAGGGCACGCTTGCCCGGACTATCGTATCGGAAGATTCACGGGCGGACGATCTGATCAAAGCCTTCGAGAAAGAATCGATGCCCCGGGTCGCGATCTCGGTGGACATGCTGGACACGGGGATCGATGTGCCCGAGGTCTGCAACCTTGTCTTTGCAAAGCCTGTCTTCTCGAAGATCAAGTTCTGGCAGATGCTCGGCCGGGGCACCCGGGCAAACAGCGCCTGCGAGCATCCCGCGTGGCTGCCTAGCGGGAAGAAGGAGTATTTCCAGGTCTTTGATTTCTGGAACAACTTCGAGTACTGGCAGATGAACCCGGACGGTGTGAAGAATGAATCGCCGGACGCGATCACGAACCGGATCTTCCTCTCCCGGGTAAAGCAGCTTGCCATCCTCCGGCAAGAGGGCGACAAAAAGCGTGCGGCACAGGTGAAAGATCAGATCCTCGCCGACATCCGCTCGCTACCGCCGGATTCGGTGAGCGTCCGCGACAACAAAGAGGAGATCGGGAAGGCCCTCTCCCCACAGTTGTGGGACAACGTGGCCGTCGACCCGCTCCAGTTCCTGACGCAGAAGATCATGCCCCTGATGCGGTACCAGCAGGACGTGAACCTGAACACCGCGATCTTCTCGCTGCGCTGCGAGCAGCTCAAGCATGCGATCCTCCGCTCCGATGTTGGCGAGATCGAGCGGCAGAAACTCCTGATCGGGCAGATGGTCGAATGCCTGCCGCTGACGATCAACAGGGTGCAGGAACGCGAGGCATTCATCCATGAGGTGCTTTCGAAAGCGTTCTGGTCGTCGGTCACCTATGAGTCGGCGCAGCGGATGCTCGCCGAGCTTGCGCCGCTGATGCCCTTTATGCGGAAAGAACCGCAACAGACCATCGTCATCGACATGGGCGACAATATCGAGATGCGGGAACTCATCCGGATGTCGGGCGAGAAGGAGCATGCCTATATCACGAAGTACCGGGAGCATGTCGAGGATCGGATCAAACAGATTGCCGCAGACAACCCCGTGATCCAGAAGATCGCCCGCGACGAAGTGCTCTCCGAGGCCGATCTCCAGCAGCTCGAAGCCACCATCTTCGGCCCCGATCTCGCGAAGAACAGCGCGGAGCTCGGCAGGGCCGTGACAAGCACCGAGAGCGTCCTTGTCTCGTTCATCAAGCGCGTACTCGGGATGTACGGGGAGGCAAACCCGGCGGACCGGATCCGGGATGCGTTCCGGACGTACATGATGGCGAACAACAAGCGCTATTCGGCCGACCAGCTCAACTTTATCCGCATGGTCGAGTCAGTCTTTTCGCAGAAGAAGCACATCACCTACGCCGACTTCTGGGAGCCGCCGTTCATCACGCTCGGGAATGCGCCGGAGCCGATGTTCTCTACGGAGGAATTGAAGACATTTGAGGGGATCTGTGCCCGGATTGAGCGGGAACTTTCTCCCGGGGTGGCTTAGATGAGGGAATTGCCGGCGGGGTGGGAATGGAAGCGGCTCGAAGAAATTGCAGAAATCAATACAAGATTTGATAAAAATTCCTTCGATGATGAAACCGAGGTTACATTTTTACCGATGCGATGTGTTGAGGAAATGACCGGTAGGATGGACACATCGATAGAGAAAAAATATGGTGAAATAAAAACCGGCTACACTCCAATTCAGGAAGGAGATTTACTTTTTGCAAAAATTACGCCCTGCATGGAGAACGGGAAAATCGCGATCGCCCATAATTTAAAAAATGGAATTGGTTTTGCATCCACTGAATTTCACACACTGAAATTTTCTCCGGATAATGACACAAATTTTTATCGCTTTTACTTAATGC
This sequence comes from Methanoregulaceae archaeon, assembly GCA_019695435.1. GTDB lineage: Archaea > Halobacteriota > Methanomicrobia > Methanomicrobiales > Methanospirillaceae > Methanoregula. The sequence goes on from JACTVF010000039.1 coordinate 4,582, forward strand.
AGGAAAAAATCCGACAGGAAGCAGCTCGAAATATGACCGGAACCGCCGGACAACAGAGAGTGCCGGTAACTTTTTTGAAAAAATTGAAAGTGCCAGTTCCCCCTCTCCCGATCCAGCGCCAGATCGTTGCCTTGCTCGAACAGGCAGAGGTGGTGAAGCGGCAACGGCAGGAGGCGGATGAACTGACAGGGGATCTATTGCAGAGCGTTTTCTATAAGATGTTCGGGGATCCGGTGAGAAATGAGAGAGGATGGGAAGTAACGAACTTAGGAAATATCGCAATAATTAAAGACGTAGATCATAAAATGCCAAAAGACGTTGAGAATGGTGTTTTGTTTCTCTCGCCAAAGGATTTTAAAAAAGGTAATGAAATCGATTTTGAAAATGCCAAGAGAATTTCAGAAGAGGATTATCTTCAGCTTTGCAAGAAAATTAAACCAGAATATGGAGATATTTTGTATACAAGAATTGGAACAATAGGCAAAGTTAGATTGGTACCAAAAGATGTAAAATTCCAAATTTCATACAGTTTATGCATCATTAGACCTACGTCAAAGACGATTGATTTAAAATTCTTACAATATTTATTGAGAAATCCCGTTTTTCTTGAGCATGCAGTCAATAAGAAAAAAAGTATTGCTGTTCCCGATTTGGGGTTAGGCGAAATAGAAAAATTTAGAGTGATCATTCCTCCGCTCGCCCTCCAGCAGCAGTTCGCCCGTGTCGTTGAAGAGGTGGAGCGGATTCGTGAGCGGCAGATGGCATCGGGTAAGGAGATCGAGGGGTTGTGCGAGGGGCTGATGCAGAGGGCGTTTGCCGGGGAGTTATCGACAGGGAATGCGTGAGAAGAATGCAGAAGCATTCTTCGGGGGCATTGATCGTCATCAATGATAATCCTCGAAAAATATCCCCTTTATATTGTTTAGATGCATAATATTGAATATGCCATGTGAACTGACCGATATGGAAGTTCACATACTCTATTTATTGTGGCGTAGGAAAAGTTTCAGAAGTGATGCAGGCTATCACAACGACATGCTCGAAAGTATCCTCCGGACAAAATACGGTCAGGATTTTGATGAAGCCATCACACACCTGAAAAACAAGGCATACATTGCAACCATCAGGAAAAAAGAACTAAAATATTACATTCTGGATCTTGGCAAAGCATATTCCGTTCTGAAAAGTCACGGATACAATGTTACCCCCCTTGGTGGTGGCAGGGTCCATCATCTGGACTGACCTTGCCGTTACTGTTAACTTTTTTTAACAACACATTTATACATTGTATACATACATCAAGGAAGTAAAATTTCGTGAATGCTAAAAATTTGTCATACCTGATTGATTGGACATAATGTAGCATCATTGAAAAAATGTGGTTATAATGCAACAACCGTTTGAGGGTTTATTCGGCGACACCTGCGAGACACGGCTCCTGCAGTTCCTGTTGCCAATGTATGGAATAGAATTCAAGATGGCTGATTTGATACAAGAAGTAAAACTCACACGGCAGTCCATTTCCAAAGCGATGAAAAGATTCTCGGAAAGAGATATGGTGAATATCCGAAAAGAGGGGCGCACATGGTATTATTCCATTAATGAAGAATCGCCTTTAATAAAACGCCTTGAGGATTTTGACAATTCGCTCATCGAGTCCATGATCGGTGAAGAAGAATTCAAGGAAATCGAGAAGACCCATGAAAAGCGCATGCGGGTTGCCGCAATAGAAATGAAAAAGACTGGCGCCGAAAAGGTAACCGTCCGACAAGATAGGGATGGCGGGATAATCCGCATTGATTTACCGGGTTCTTCCGGATCACAGCGCTGGTGGGATGATGCGAAACCAAAGAAAGAAACAGAGATCGCACAGCCTTATAGTTTGACGGCTTTCCCGCAAATACCGATAGGAAGTGGTGCATCATGACAAAAGAGAGAGAGAGTTTCTTTAGGAAGGAACTGGTTACGGAACTCCGTGAAGTTGCCCGGCGTATGAACGAAACAAAAAACGCGGAAAAGAAAATTTACTATTTCTCGGCAGCATATGGCATAACCAGCCGAACATACCGCTATTCTTTCTCACGGGATGTGCTGCTTGCCGATTTTGTACTCAATGCCAGTTATCAGGCCCTCATGCAACGCTTAGCGATGCTGAAGAGTGGGGATACCACCGTTGTGCTCGATGACAAGATCTTCAATGCTCTCCACAAAGGCCTGCTGATGCTGGCAGATGCATTTGAGGAGGAAAAACCAAAAACGCAGGAAGCTCTTGAGCAGATCCTGACAGCCTCGTTCGTTTCAAGTGGCCCCGGTAACTATCTGAGAGAGAAGGGTGCAGCCACCATCTAATTTTTTAAAGATTTTCTCTTTTCCTTCAATCATTGAAAGATGAGGGTTGATTGTAAGATACCTTCAAACTGGAATCGGCATCTCTTAATCCCGCTCCTGCAAATCAATGATCAGGATAAGATCCATGCGCCTCGCCCCCGAACTCAAATCCAAAATAGATCAACTCTGGTATAAATTCTGGAGTGGTGGCCTCTCCAACCCGCTCATGTCCATCGAGCAGATGTCGTATCTCATATTCATGGAACGACTAGAGGAGATGGATACATTTGAGCAGAAAAAGGCGCAGGCAAACAAACTGTCCTACGCATCAGTTTTTGATGGGCATGAAAATTGCCGATGGTCGCATTGGAAACATTTTTCCGCAGAAGCAATGCTCCCCCATGTCCGGGATGTGGTTTTCCCATTTATCAAAGATATCCATGACGGGGAAAAGACACTTTTCGCTGAACATATGAAGGATGCTAACTTCCTCATTCCCAAACCTTCTCTCCTGCAGGAAGCTGTATCCATTATTGACGAACTCAGGGTTCCGATACAGAACAAAGATACCGGGGGAGATATCTACGAGTATCTTCTCTCCCAACTTAAGACGGCTGGTATGAATGGCCAGTTCCGCACTCCCAGGCACATCATCCGGATGATGATTGAACTTGTGGACCCGGATATCAACGACCGTATCTGCGACCCAGCCTGCGGTACCGCCGGGTTTTTGGTTAACTCATACGAATACATTCTGAAGAAATATACAAGTCGAGACAAGCTAGAACAGGATGCAGACGGAGAATACCATAACCTGATCGGTGACAAAATCACTGACAAGAAACACTGGGAAAAACTCTGGTACGATACATTCTATGGATATGATTTCGACAGCTCGATGGTCAGAATATCGCTCATGAACATGGTGCTCCATGGGATTAGGGCACCTACTGTTGCGTATAAAGATACGCTCTCCAAAAGTTTCACGGAAAACGACCGGTATACCGTCGTTCTTGCAAACCCGCCATTCACGGGGAGCATCGACAAGAGTGACATTAACGACTCCCTTACCCTCCATACTACCAAGACTGAACTACTCTTTGTCGAACGGATGGTACACCTCCTCCAGATGGGAGGGAAGTGCGGGGTCATCGTGCCGGATGGCGTGCTATTCGGCAGCTCGAATGCCCACAAGAAACTCCGACAGATCCTGCTGGAACAATGCCAGCTTGAGGGCATTGTATCAATGCCTTCCGGGGTTTTCAAGCCCTATGCCGGTGTCTCAACAGCAGCGCTCGTCTTTACCAAAGGCGGATCGACGGACAGAGTCTGGTTCTACGATATGGAGGCAGACGGCTATTCACTCGATGACAAACGCATACCTATAGATTGCAAAGGGGATATTCCGGATATCATCCAGCATTACCGCAACCGGATGAAAGAGAATCCCACAGACCGGAAAGCCAAGTGCTTCTTTGTACCCATTAGCGAGATAAAGGATAACGGGTACGATCTCTCCATCAAGAGGTATAAGAAAATTGAGTATGAAGAAGTGCAATACGAGAAGCCCGATGTGATTATTGAAAAGATCGCGGCACTGGAGAGCGGGATCCAGACCGGGCTTGTGGATTTAAAGGCGCTCCTCAATAAAAAATAGACACCCCGCGATTTCCTGAAGTATCGACATCATCAGGATTTTTCTTTATTGTTAAAAAAACCCGGAAATCCCGCGAAAATGCAATAGGACTGATTTTAGATCGTTTTGTTGATTCCAACAAAACGATCATACCTCTCCGGTTTTCCCACCCACCCGCGCTCCCCCATTAAGCTAACCGCTCGGTTACACCCATCCGGGCCCATATAACCCCCAGATTCCCCCAATAACTACCAAACTTTTCGAATCTACCGCAGAGTATATAACCCGACATATCATTGGAAAAATAATCACAAATGACCCAGGATTTCTGCACACGGACAACGAGGAAGGCGATGAAGCTCGGGTACGAGAAGAAGGTCGCCCGCCGCCTCGCAAAGTTCTGCTACCTCGCCATGACATTTACGTGCGGGCTCTTCGGGCTCTTTCTTGGAGTGAAAGCACCGATCCACCTGAACACCGGTTTTGGGATGCATGCTGCGGGTGCCCGGGCCGGTATGGTATCGCCCGCCTTTTCTGTTATACGTCGTTGACCGCCGGTCCGGTCGTTGCTGGATACATGCCAGTACTAGATAGTGCGAAAGAGGGTCGTATACCGCTTCGCATAACGGGACTATAGTTTTGGCAGGGGCCAGGGCTGTCGTTCCATTCCGGGTCGGCGTTTTTGACATTTTCGGACGAGCGGACGCGCTCCTCCCCGTATCGCATGATGAATACCAGAACACAAAAGGAAGTGATTCACATGACAACTATCAGTATAACCCAAGAGGACGTGATTGCGCCGGGTGCGATGGCATCCGGTGCCCTGTACAGCAACCGGATTAACCCCTGCGGGACCGTGGCGCCACACAGCAGCCCGGCCGCAGGTGAGACACCATACACCGTATGCGGGGACGCAGGAGGTGCAGCACCAGCCCCCATAAAGAAACACTCGCACTGCTCGCCGTACGTCTACGAAGCGATGGGGATCCTAAAAGACCACGGCTATGCACCCTACCGGCTCACCGGGGACAGGGATCTCCCCGGTGCCGTCATCGCCACAAAAGGCCCTGCAACGCTCATGATCTCAGTCCTCTATTCCCGGAAGCAGGTGCCGGACGGCCACACCCTCCGGGTACTCTTCCCGGAGACCGTGGACCATGTCCGCGCCCTCGTAAAAACCTCGCCGCACCGGTGCATGATCTGGGTCACCTCCCCGGTTTCAGGGTGGAGATATTACCGGGCAGACATCGGAGGTATCTCGTACGACTGGGACGTTGCAAAAGAGATGCAGCAGTAAATCCCCCCTTCTTTTTCCCCGGGATTTCCCGTCACGAATTATGTAGTGCGATGACCGCCGCCGCACCAAAAAGGGACGCCCCCGCGGCGGATCAGGACTGACGTGCTTATACGCTCCTTTGCCCCGCCGTGCCCCGAAGGGGCCCTCTCGGCGGGAGCCCTCGCATTGTTCATTATCTGCTCCGGACCACCCGGAAGTCAGAGCCCTCTTCCGGTAACCCCGGAACCATCGCGACAAAAGACGGGTTCACTCGCCCAGGTACAGGACGTCTGGCAGGCTCTTGAAGTGCTGGTCCCCGGTAACGATCTTTGAGGACGTGATCCGCGCCGTCGCAAGGATAATGGCATCTGCGATCCCGCCTTCAATCTCAGTACTCCGCAGCTGGCCCGCAAGCCGGGCAATATCGAAGGTCACCGGGACGATCGTTGCCCGCTGTGCAACATCGTCAGTCCTGACCGTTATCAGGCTTTTATCCCGCTGCTGGTAAATCTGCGCGATCTCGGCAATGGTGATACTGGAGACGGAGAACTCTTCCGGGCTCTCATTGATGATCTTGATCGCTTTCTTATTGCTGCCTTTCCAGTACTCGATCCAGGTCCAGGTATCAATAAGATATGCGATGGAAATCGCCTCCGGTATCCCGGGTAAATGCCGGAAGATCCGGATCGCATCCTGCTGTCGAAGGGATTCCTTTTTTCCGGCTTTTTAAGAGATACTGGACCGCCTTATCGTAGGTCTTCGCACCGATCTCCTTTTTGAGGTTATCCAGCTCCTCTTTTGAGTCGAATGAAACCGAGATCGACGTGTACTGCGCTTCCATACCACAATTTATGGATTTATAACATTATAAATTTATGGAAACCCGATGCCCCCACCCTTTGCCTTCAAAAGCCCCCGAATCACTCCAAGCCCGTCTCCAACTCCCCGGACTCGCAAATCCGGCCGGCAGGAGACCCGGCCTCCCCCCCATAACTACCCCCGTTTTTCCGGCCCGGACGTTCGTGAGCCCAAAAAATTTCCGGAAGATCGCTGCGAAACCCGGAAAAACACCCATGAAGTCCCCACTCCACCGACGGAGCGCATGAGCCGGCATACATTTCCGCACGACCGATCGAACCGGGCACGCTCGCGCTGAAATTCCGGCCGCCCGGATTTTTTCGGGCCGAAAGTTCCCGGGCGGAAAATTTTCCGGTTGAAAGTTGAAAAATTAAAAAAAAGTTGGCGCGAAAGTTGGAAAAAGGGTGTTAATTCGGTAACTAACTCACTTCTCCGTCGTAAACCGGTCGGAGCGGGATCTTCCGGGATCTGAGTTTCCGGGAATTTTTTTCGGTTCGAAAGTTGAAAAATCCAAAAAAATTCCGGTCGAAAGTTCCCGGGCCCAAAAATTTTTGGCGCGAAAGTTAAAAATCCCAAATTTTTTCCGGTCGAAATGTAAAAAACCGAAAAAAGTTCCGGCAAAATCCGGAAATGTCCCAGAAATTTTTGCGCTGATTGGGCAGTTGCCGGAAAAGACCCCCGCCCGGATGCAGCAGATATCCCGTGATCTGACCGCAGATCTCTGCCGGCGCGTCTCCAGGCCAACGAAATCGCAAATCCGCTCTGCTGCGGCCCCGGATCCATTTCCTTTTTCAGGACTATATCCCCCAAACGCCCATATTGGTATGTCAAAGGGCGCCCCGAGACAAAGAAAAAAAGAGAAAAAAGGAGGAATGAAAAAAATGGCAGACTTTACCACAAGCACTACCACCAAGAGCGCGATCCGCAACCTTGCGGAGCCGCTCGCGGATGTGACTGCCTTTGACAATCTTGTCCAGGGCGTCATCGCATCGAACCCCTTCCAGTGCGTTACCTACAACGCAAAGGGAGTGAACCACGCACCGGTTGAACGCAGCCGGGAAGCATACACCGCACGGATCATCTACCAGGACGTCGACGCAAACACCGTCGGGCTGGTCACGATCCGGGCCGGCACCATCGCGGCCTTCACGGCCGTGGCAAACCACATCCTCGCGGATGCGACGGTCGCAACAGCGATCGGGGGAACCGCAGTACGGGACTCGGACAGCGAGAAGTACTCGGCGACCCTCAAGTGCCATGACCAGAACGGGGAGATTTACTTTGTGGACTTCTCCCGCACCCAGGTACGGCTCTCATCGTATTCCGACGAGGCGATCCGGAGCAGGGTCGAGACATGGGCGGACACAGTCGCAGCACTCAACTAAAAGGATGAGGGTCATGGACAATGAACTCATCATCATTGGGGCATTCCTCGGCACAGGACTGCTCGCCTATGTGATCATCCCCGGCCTGCTCGTCATGTGGGACCGGGTCCTCGACCACATGGAAGATGCCGGCAACAACCGGCACCCGTAAGTGCCACGCAGACGGCGAAAGGAGGGAGACCCTCCTCTCACCGGCTGTTGGGAAAGACACAGGATCGCAA
>JACTVF010000480.1 GCA_019695435.1 Methanoregulaceae archaeon
AAAATCAACCTTACCAACATTCACGCCCGGGTCTACACCTCTACAGGTCGTATATAACTTTGAAACCTGTTTTTTTGCCAATCTTGTCTGTTCACCGAATGGATAAGAAAAGTTACGCAGAGTTGTATCTAAATTCAATTTTTTAAATTCATCGCGATTTTTTTCCAGTTCACTGTATATAAATCTGTCATTTTTAGTTCTGAAAAAATGAAAATGGCTAAACGAGTGACATGCAAGCTCATTCCCTGATTTAAAACACTCTTCAATATCTTTCCTGGCAAATAAACCTTCAGAATCAGGTTTTTCCATTAGAGATAAGGCAACATAAAATGTGCCGTTCAGATTGTACTTCTTAAGAATCTTCCCTGCATTTTCAAATGCTGATTTCGGCACATCATCAAAAGTAAAGGTCACTAACTTATTATTACTACCAATAATGCAAATATATTTATAGCTAATATCGGCAATCTTCTTTCTGATTTTGTTGATATATTTCTTCATTTGATTTGGAGTGCAACTTGTCTAAAGTTATTCACGGCCCCTAAGAACTGGAATCCCCAGTCCTTGCCAATGCATTTTCTGAAAGTTTCCAACGCTAGAAATTCATTCTCGACACTGGAAAACTCATCAAAAATAAGAATATCATCTTTTTTTATAAATGGATGTATTTGAAACAAAACATAAAGTGTAGACGAAAACAGATCCGCATCTAAATGAAAAATGCTCTGATTACTAAAATCCATGTTTTTAAGATATTTATGTACAGTATCCTGGAACCAGCCCTTAACAAAACTTACCCTGCCATCAGAAATGACGGGAATTTTCCCTTCGTTATTAAAATGTTCCTTCGCCTTGTTTTCCCAACTTTCAGGGAGTCCTTCAAACGAATCAAATCCTATAAACAAAGAATTTTCATTTGAGTTCTTTGATGCCCAGAATTTTATCATATTTCCTTCTGCCACACCAAATTCAAGATAATTAACTGGCAGTTGGTTGATGTTCAGCTTTAGTAGAATAGTTTCATGCAACTGATAACGGTAATTGTACCCCGTATTTTTATTGTAATAATCATTTATATATCCATGTTTTCTGTTTTTCGTGACATAATCCAAAAATGTCATATAGTTATAAGTCCTGATAAATGGTTTAATAAGGCAAAGTATTGATTTGTAAAGTTTTGTCTTAACAAGTAAAGGATGGATGGGCATTTTTTTATTTTATTTTAACTATCTGATCATCGATAAATGTTTTTCCAAGTGGAAATATCAGGTGATGTAAAGCACCTTCCTGTTTTTCCAGTTCAAAACCAAAATCCTGAAAGACCTGTGCCGAAAATTTATTCTTTTCTGTACGTTTATATGTCACAAAAAAATCAGAATCTTTCAGATATTTTTGAAGACAGAAAGTCATAAAAGCATGTTCAATTCTCTTACTTTGAATTCTGCAGCTAAACATCAGATCAATCAACCGGTTCTCTGCTTTATTGATTATGGCTAATCCAATAATTCCGTATTCTCCATACTTATCTGAACACCTAAGCACATAAATATCCAGATTATCATTATTGCTAATCAGTTCGATATCTTCTTTTTGGTACCTGTTCCCGGAAAAGTTCATTTGATTAGTACGCTGTGTAAGCTCATACACCCTATCGAAATGTTCAGGGATAAGTGGAAGCAATTCCAATTCGATATCGCAAGATTTTAAAAAATCCAAATATTCACCATCGTACTGTTCTAGGTTTTCTTTTCTCTTTGCCTCTACAAGATACATTTGTTTCCTGTTAATACTCTCAGCTGTAACCGGAACCTGGAAAGCTTCCATTTTCAAAAGATCATTATATTTTAAAGCATCCATCACTGTAACCTGAGGTAAAGCAGTTTGTACTTCTTCTCTTTCAAAAATGGAATCGTCAATAAAAAGAATCGCCTCAAGCCCGATGTCAATATCGTTAGCAATTTCTTTAATTGCCAGACTCTTGGGGATCCATGATATTTGAGGAAAAAGGAAAAAATGGTCTATGTCAAAGAAATGTAAAGCTTCCATAACAAGTTCGAAACTATTTTTACTTGCAATTGAGTGCAAAACACCTTTATTTTCAAGCTGTATCAGTATTTCCTTTATGTTTGGTTTAAGTTTGAGCTTATTATAACCCACTTCGATTAAAACTCCATCCCAAATCGTATTATCTAAATCCCATACTATGCATTTAATTTTCTGGGATTTTTTAACGGATGAAACTGCGTTCTTAAATTGAACAAATTCAGTAAGCCCAAAATACAGTGGAATATTCCCTGCAATATTTTCAGGAATGAAGCTGATGCGGTAACTGATTTTCGTTTTTATCCTTTTATCGATTTCGTTAAATGGTATAATCTCCTTATTATACCCCGAATTCAGTTTTAAGTTGTATTGAAACGGAATCTTTTTGTATTTATCATCTTCATTCCTGATTGTCAAATTCAAATAAACAGTCTTGTAAGATGGATTATAAATTTCAACTAAAAATGCATCGGGAATAAGATTTGAAGTGTTTTGTATTTTTATAATATGCTTTTTCTTAACACTATA
>JACTVF010000481.1 GCA_019695435.1 Methanoregulaceae archaeon
AGCGGGTCCAAGGACGTCCGACTAGGTCTCAATTGTCGTTCGCCCCGTGACCAGGCACACATAAGGCACGCCGGACCGGTCCGCTTCCCGAGTTGAAAGGTCAGAAAGGGGCGCATCGGCAGCAAACCTGGTGCACGGGACGAATCGTGTCGCGATAGAACGCCGGTCAGGTCCCCCCGGGCATCGAGATCGGGCGTAAATGCTCGGCGTTACGTGCATTCGTGAGTGTCACATAACGCGCAGCAATCTCGTTCCAAAGACTCGCCCGGATGTGCCGTTCCAGGGCAGGAAACTCTTGCAGGCGCGAAGGAGCCTGAGTTCGCTAGACCCCGCTGAAACCCGAAGAGCCTCTTTGCTCCTACACGTCGCGGAACGGGCAAATACGCTCTCGTCTCCTTCTCAACTGATCAGACACGCCCTATGAGTTCGTCATCTCGACGGACCTCGTAGCCGCGGCTGCGGATCGTCGCGACGACCTGCGATTCGAGCTCGGGATCTATTTGGATAGTCGGCGCGTGCGGGAAGTGGTCGACCTGCTCACCGATGTCGTCCAAGTCCTCAGGCATCTCCTCAAGTGCAATGGTGGCGGCGGCTGGTGGCCACTCGTACTCCGGCCATTGCTCTGGGAAGGCGGCGGCGTCATAGGGTTCGTCGTCAGAAGGACGCTCCTCGAGGTATTCCTGCCAGTCGACACCCGGCGGGTAGTTGGCGCCTTTTGGTTTGAAGCGAAATGCCTCGCCAAAGGTCTTCAAGGCCAAGATCGCCTCGCGATCCGAGGCGTATGCAGTGGCGACCTCCTCTGGAAGGATCACAAGGTTGTCGTCGATTACGCCGTAAACAAGCTGTTTCATTGTTGACCTCTCACCCGTTCACGACCTCTCGGTCCCTTATCGAAAGGCAAGACCACCAGCCTTTATCACAGCGTTTATCAGTCACCGTCGTGCATCGGCGAGCCACTGAGGTTCAGCAGCCCCTCGTGATCAAGGATCATGGAGATCTCCGCTGCACAGTCATCGAGGTCTTCAGTTGAGGCTTCGGCTGCAACTTGAGGGAACCAGCTCTTGAAGACACCCATAATGATGTCGATTACTTGGGTGTCGTCCTCAATCGGTTCCGGGCTCACGGCTGACCTCTCAGCGCCGTACGTGTTGAAGGCTGGCAACTGATGGTTCCCGGTTTCTGATCGAAATCATCTCTGCCCGATGTCAAACAGCTGCAAATGTCCAACGCCTGGCTTCTGATGGGGATGACGTCAGCTACAAATCCGTCATCGGGCGTAGCAACAACACTCATCTCGGTGTTCTCCTTATCGCACCTAGCGGGGCCACCGTGCTCGTGGAGTCGGTTGGCTGGGGGTCAGCGAGCTAGGTCTCTTACCCCGATCTTGATAAGTACGGCCAGTGTAGCTAACTGCCTTGGGCCGCATGAAGAGCGCTGCCAAGATCAGGACGTGCGCACGGGCGGAAAACCATTTCGGATCTGGCTTGAAGATGGCAGAGACGTCGACGTCGTCACGATCGGCGGATTGGCAAAGGCGCTCGGGCGGTCGAGTTCAACAATCCGGCGGTGGGAGCGAGAGCACCTGCTGCCTAGGGCGCCACTGCACCTTCTAAAACATGATCCGAGGGCCGAGCGACGGCTTTACCCGGTCGAGCTGGTTGAAGCAATTGCAATGATTTGTGATGCCCAACCTATTGGAAGGCGCCGTTCACCAAACCGGTTCCACCGTCAGCAGCTGGCCATTGTCGATGCATGGTCTAAGGCTCACAGATCCTTGCAGGCACCAAATCAGCACGTTGACCGCACCGGCGTTCTCTGATCGTCAGCGCTGAGGTTGTGGTGGGTTACGGCTTTGAGTGCTCAGCTCAGGTTTCCGACCGGGTGTCGCCAGGCAACGAGTTGAGCAGAAGCGTTGTGGACAACAAGGTCCAGCAACTTCAAGTACAGGGATGTTCGCCTGTGATGTCTGTGCTCAACTCAAGGGCCATCAGTTTGGACCGGCCCACCTACTCGCGAAAGCAGCTATTCGAGGGCCTGTGCTGTCGCTCGCCTGCCGCTGAGTTTCTAGGCGACTTTAACCTCGCGATTTGATTTCAGATCAAGTCGGGTAATCGAGCGATCAGCAACATCCTCCAGATAGGGACAGATACCGAAATCAGCAAAGATGGCCTCATATCTAGCTTCAGTCTTCTTATCAACTCCGGGGTCATTTCCACGGAGCTTAAGGTAGACGTAACGCAGGAGGTTGTTTTTCAGCGTCGGGCTGAGGTTGGAAAACGTAATGACCTCACTTGCTGATCTGGTGGTCATGACCTCACGTTCGACGCCGAACCACTTTGCTCGGTCAAAGAATAGTTTAGCAATAGTCTCATTGGTGACATCCGCCAGCGAGCTAATTTCGTTTTTCAGGAGCCAGCCTCGACGAGCCTCCACCTCGAACCTCAATGTGCCCGGCAGCGCAAGGTCTGGTGTGTGTGCGTGTTTGTCGTAGAGACGAACGACTCCGCTTTTCGACCCCACTTGCAGTGTCTGATCCGAGTACAGCAACTTTGTTCTGGCGTACGGTCTGC
>JACTVF010000482.1 GCA_019695435.1 Methanoregulaceae archaeon
TGCACCCGGTGGTCGATCAGGAAACTTGACGGAAAACCGCCAGACCAGTTCATCGGTTTATTCTGCCCCAAGGGGTGCGATCAACATGCGTTCGTAGCAACGGAAAACAAGGCAGCGGTTATGGCGATCCTTGGAATTGAGGAAAAGGGGACGGAGTGATGAGCGAGAAGCGATACATACTACCCGCAGGGATGTTTGCAGCGTTCATGTGCGGTTACAACATCTGCTGGACATCCTACGACGGTGACGAGCGGAACAAACACTTCACCTGCATGGAGGCGGGGGTCCGAGCCGTCCTGCGGTTTTTGGCCGAGAATCCGATCGTTCCGAGCGAGACGCAAAGACAGCACTTACTGGAGCACTTCAGTCCTTTCGGCGTGGACCATTGGGATAAATCAATGTGGCATAATTTCATTGCAGACTGCACGGTCGAGTTCCAGCGCCGCATGTTTGTCCCGCCGGAACCGGAAGTCCCGAAAGAACTAGAGGATTTACTAGACGACGATCTCATCCCAAACATTCGCAGCAATAACCACCACATGAGGATCATCGAGGCTTTCCGCCGGGGCCAGAAGGCAGGCAACCGATGAACTCGGCTCGCGTCGAAACCAAAACTTACCAAAGAAATGATTCTCAAAAAGGGAAAGTGATGCAAGTAAAAATTATCATTTTGAAACCGCGAGCGATGAACTACCGGCATCTTGGGTACACGAACTTCCTTGCCACGATCCATCGGCAACTGTTTGTGTCGGGAAAACCGCCGCTCGATTCTGACCTGCCGTGGTGGCTGAAGCCCACTCGCCAACCGGTCATCGAGACCCCCAAGGAGACTACGTGATGGCTATACCTATCTGGATCATCGAAGAGTCCCCGAATCCTGGAGTCTGGAATATCGTACAGTCGCGTGGCCTATACAAGACTGAGGCACGAGCAAATAAGGCCGCGAAGGAACTGACAGAATGGTACCGCGACGCTCTTCCCGTTGGTAACCCGAATCACGGATGCCGGTTTCGCGCAGTCGAATATCAGAGGGTGCGATGAGAAAATTAAACGAACTAACCGACCCGAACAATTGTATGAGCCGCGCCAAGGACGATGAGATGACGTTTGTTCTGTTGGGTAGAGACGTTGCGGCTCCTTACGTGATACGGATGTGGTGCGTTGAGCGTATCCGATTGGGGAAAAATGTCGCCAATGATCCCCAGATAATCGAGGCGTGGGCCTGTGCCGATCAGATGGAATCCGACAGGGCAGGCAAGGCATGAGTTACCACGACCTCAGCGATTCTGGCATGACACCCGAAGAGATGCGGGAGGAAGCGACTCGTATCTGTGGCATGATCCTACCGGCGGTCGGAGACTACACGATGAAGCAGAAGGAACTAAAATTCGTGATGGACATCGCCGACAAACGGAAGCCGGTAACGGTTAAACAATTGTTCTGGCTTCGCGACTTAAAGGATATCTATCTATGACCAACAACGGCACATTCGGAACGGTTTCTGGATACGACCCGGACGAGCAAGTCAACGCTCTCTTGGCTCTCTGCCGTGTCTGCGGTTTCCACTACCGGATTGAACCGTCCACGGTAACCGATGGAACATTCACGGTGGAAGTGAAGGCTCTCTATTTACCACGTGGTTTCTACTGGTATGCGCAGAATACAAACCGTGGGCTGATTGTCGTTGGGGCGAAGGACGTGCGAGGAGCATTGATAACCGCGATACACAGTATCTTCTGCGACCTCTCAAACAATCTAGAAGGGTCTGTCAATTCGATGGACCGCGCATGGGATGCGTACTTCCGTCTGAATAACTCTGGACCGTACGGAACACTTTGCTGTGGAGAGATGCGATGACGACAGCAGCAAGACGCAAGGCAACTCGGCAACGGCACCTACTCTACGCCCGGGCCTGCGGCGTAAGTGCCTACATCCCCCGGCCAGAATTCGTCGCCGCAGCGCAAGAGAGAACCGATGGCATGTTGGCACTCTTCACCCACTACGGTTGCAGGATGACTGATCTCCCAGTTTTGGTGCGGTCTGCGTACTTACAAGGTGCCTGGGATGCTGCGACGATGGCAGCGAAGATGTACGATGGACAACCGCACGCGGTTTCGGAGGAACGATGACTGAGGGAAACCGAGAGACTTTCAAAGTCTACCTCCCCCGAACGGTTCGGGGGGACTGGCCCATAGGTCACCGTATCGTAGCTGAGATGGGAGTCCATAATGCCGTCCGAAATCCGCATGGAGCCGTTTCGGTGGTGCTTGCGGACGGTTCACTGCTCGGTGTGAAGCCGGGGGAGTTTGAGGAAGTGCAATAGAGTTTTAGGGTAGGGGCAGAACACCGCCAACTATCCCTAAGCGAGTGGAGCGTTCGGCTAAACACCGACACATGGCGGCAGGGAGGGGTAGGGTACTTCCCGTTGTGACGCTCCACTCGTGACCCAATAGAAGAAAGAAAGGGGAACTGAAATGGCGTTCAAAAGTTACATTGAAGCGAGAGTTTTGTGCGACAAGTGCGGAAAACCGACAACGGAGGAAGCCCCAGCATTTGTCTTCGTCTCTACAATGGGGCGTGGCGGAAACCGCGGGTACCACGAAATTCGCCTGCACAAGGCTTGCTTGGACAAGGTCATAGCCAAGTTGGAGGTCGCATGAAAGAAGTTTCGCTCGACCCCAACACACTCACAGGCTTCGCCAACGTAGCCTGCCGGGATCTGCCGGAAGGCTGGATACTGTCTCTTGAGATGGAGAACGGTTCCGGTTGTTTCGTCCTGTTCGATCCAGAGGGTGAGGGAATTGAGTTCGATGAGTACGCATCCGTGGACGACACGCTAGTCGAGAAGGGACTCAAGGCGGTTGCCTACGCGGCTGGGAAGGGGACTTCATGAACGGTTTTGACCCGACCACGGTGGTCTTCCACGGTCATTGGGTTAGAGTGGAGGACTTCAATCGACTTCACGAGTCGTATATGGATGCGGTTGAACAGTTGAAACCGCGCAGTAAGTATCACGTCCATGAACGCTACCGTTGCGAAGGTGCCTGTGCTTGTTCTGGGC
>JACTVF010000483.1 GCA_019695435.1 Methanoregulaceae archaeon
GTTAACGGGCTTGCGGTCATGGGATCCGATTCGGGATCTGTACTCCCGATCATGGCTGAAGTCACACCGGCACAAGGCGCGAGCGGTTCGGTGATCGCCACCGGTATGTTAAAGGAGATCGCGCAGGAATCGATCAAGAACGTGAGCGCGATCCTCAAGAAGTTCACCGGCAAGGATGTAAAAAATATTGATATCCATATCCAGTTCATCGGCACCTATGGCGGTGTCGAAGGTGACTCGGCCTCGATCAGCGTGGCGACGGCCGTGATCAGCGCGATTGAGGGCATCCCGGTGCGGCAGGATGTCGCAATGACCGGCTCGCTCTCTGTCAGGGGCGACGTGCTCCCGGTAGGTGGCGTGACGTTTAAGATCGAGGCTGCGGCAAAGGCTGGGATAAAGACCGTGCTCATCCCGCGGACCAATATCAACGATGTACTGATCGAGGAGAAATATAAGCCCCTCGTGACGATCATCCCCGTGGATACCATCGACGAAGTGCTCAAGCACGCGCTCGTCCCCGAGAACATGGATGGGTTCCTCTCGAAGCTCAGACAGATGGCGGTCCGGTCGACAGCGGTGTTTGCTGATGCCCCGGCCGTCAACAAGACACCGGCATGACCGAGACGCCTGGCATCCGGTATTACGACCTGCGCCAGGTGAGCGGGCAGTCCACTCATATCGATGTCGATATGGGTGTGATCGAGTCTGCCGGCATCACTTTTTTTAACAAGGCTGTGATCCGGGTACTTGGCTCCCGCGGGTGGGGGATCCTTCAGATTGATAATTACACGCCCGTATCCGGTAAAAAATTTGATGAACTGCTTGCATCAGCCGAAAAGCTTGCGCAGGTGGCTGACGATACGGTCAGCCTTGGCGATGCATCCCGCACGGTGCATCCGGTTCCCATGGTAAAAGAGGACTGCCGCGAGGTAAGTATCGGGGAGAAAGCAGAACTGCTCCTTGCCATCGAGAAGGCAGCGGACCGGCCGCTGGTGACCAGCCGGCGGGCAAATTACCTTGAACGAATCGAAAATGTCCGGTTCATGGACAGCTCCGGCAGCGAATATTCCTATGAGATCTGCCGGTCGGGGTTTTCTGTGATGGCGGTTGCATCCCGGAACGGGATCTTCCAGATGGGCTATGAACCGGATCACACCATTTACGGGTTCAACCTCCGGCACCGGGAGGATATGGGCAGGAAAGCGGCGGAGACTGCCGTCGCCCTGCTGGATGCCGGTGCTGCAAAAGGCGGGAAGATGCATGCCATACTTGACCCGGAACTTGCCGGCGTGTTCGCCCATGAAGCCGTGGGCCATGCGAGCGAAGGTGACCTTATCGAGGAGGGAAACTCAGTTCTCAAGGACAGGACCGGTGAAAAGATCGGCAACAACCTCCTCACTATTGTCGATGACCCGTCCTTGGATGAATTTGGGTTTGAGCCGGTCGATGCCGAAGGGATCGCGGTCGGCCGTACCGAGATCATCCTTGCCGGGAAGGTCAACGCATTTCTCCACAACCGGCAGACGCTTGCAGCGGTCGGAAACGGTGTTGCCGGCCATGCCCGGGCCATGCCCGGGGAACCGCCACTCGTGCGGATGAGTAACACGTTCATCGAGGCAGGGGATGCGACTGATGAAGAGATCTTTTCGGAATGCAAAAACGGGATCTTCCTTGCCGGTTCGCGGGGCGGGCAGGTCGATCCGGGCCGGGGCGTGTTCCAGTTCAACGCGGAGTACGGGTACCTGATCGAGAACGGGGAGCGGACACGGATGGTCCGGGACGTCTCGCTTTCGGGAGAAATCCTTTCAACGCTTCACGGGATTGTCCTGTGCGGGAAGAAGCGGGTCATGCACCCGGGGTACTGCGGGAAAGGCGGGCAGAGCGTGCCGGTAAGCGATGGCGCCCCGCTGGTGCTCCTGCGTGACGCGGTGGTGGGTGGCAGTGGCGTGGATTGAGGAACTTTTTAAGCAGGGTGAGAAGCGGGTCGACGAACTTGAGGTGTACTGTTTTTCCGGGACCTCGGTCTCCGCCGACTTAAAACAGCGCCACGTGAGCCTCTGCTCGTCATCGGTCGAGTCTGGGCTGTGCATTCGCACCATCGATAAGGGGAAGATCGGCTCGTCGAGCACGAATGACCCGCAGCAGTGGCAGGCCTGCCTCGATGCGGCCATCGCCGGCGGCCGTCTTGCTACGCCGCAGGAATGGAGGGGGCTGCCGGACCCGGTCATGCTCTCAAAAGAGGATCTCGCGTACGATCCATCCCTTGTAGTCGAACCGGAGATGGCACACGACCTGCTTCAGGGGATGCTGGAGGGGGCTGCGGCCCACCCGGAGGCATCGGTAACCTCAGGAGGAGCTGGGATCGCGGTCGGGGAGATCACATTTGCGAACAGCCACGGTATCCGGTACGCGTCCCGGCAGTCGGAAGTTTCCATCTCGCTCGAAGCGATCAGCGGCCAGTCCACCGGATACGAATTCGATCATGCTTTCTCACGGGCGCTGGTGAACCCTGCAAAGGTCGGCGAACAGGAAGCATTTCTTGCCTCCCGGTCGGCAGGCGGTACG
>JACTVF010000484.1 GCA_019695435.1 Methanoregulaceae archaeon
CGTCGGCATGGATCTCCACAACTTCGCCGATATGCAGCAGGTGGCTTCCACAGTCCACAGACCTGAAGAGTTTGCACTCAATGTTGACCGGGCACTCCTCTGCGAGGGGGGCGGTCTTCAGCCTGCCATAGAACGACCGGAAGACTTTGGACTTGTCCTCCTTTGAACCGGAGACGAGACCGCAGTGATCGGTCTCGACCGCCTGGTGTACTGAAGGCACGTTCAGGCTGAAGGTCTTGTTCTCTTGGATACCTTTGACGGTGTACCGCTCCTTGTTGAGCGCCACACAGACCATCGGAGGTGCCATGCAGGCGACCGTGGCCCACGCGGCGGTCATGTAGTTCGGTTTCCCCTTTACGTTCGCGCCCACGAGCACGGCGGGCATGACACTCATGTACGGCATCGGGCCGATTGCTACCTTGTCCATATGGATTCACCAGATTCAGGTTCGCGAGGGAGGGTTTAAGGATATCTTTCCGGGGGTCGGTAACCTGCACTCAATTTATAGTTGTTCCCTGTATGACTGCTGACTCCGGCACATCAAATGTCATGCTGGTGCCCTCGATATGATAGGGCCCTGTCGCTTTCACCGGATACGGGTTATCGCTGCCCGTTGAATACGGGACAATGAATTCACCATTGACACTTTCCTGACGGTAGGTGAAGTTCCTGCCCTGGTTGGTGACAAGCGGGATATCAATAATACCGGATCCACTGATGTGGGCGCCTTTGACGTATTCAAAGATTTTCACGTACTTCACATCCCCTGACTCTGATTTCATCGTGTTTGTCGGCGACTCATAGATGAGACGGTAATGGCGCAGGGCAGGGATTGTGTCTATGGGCTGGATGACCGATAAACTGAGAACGGTTGCATGATGCCCAGCAGGGTCATTCAGGTTATACTGCTCTGCTTTGGTGGCTGCATCAGTTACGTTCATTACCTCTGCATCGGTCATCACCGGGAGGGTGGTCTGGGTAACTGTTGGATCGGCATACTCAACATAATAAGCAGAAGTCGCCGGGGTCATGGATCCGTCGAAGTTATGGAGCCGGGACACCATGGTCTGGTAGTAAGGCTCCTCATTGAGAGTGACGGCATTGTACTGACCCGGATCGGATGGGCTCTGATAGAACATGATACTCTGGTACGGGGTCCCGGCTACCGAAGTATTATACCAGGTCGCCATCGCCCAGAACTTACCGGTATCCATTTCGATATCGGTAATGACGTACCGGGTGCCGTCGGCATCAAGAATGGCATTGGCGGTATTCTCGTTGGTGGACATGAAATACGCCGCTGACCCGTTGGGTCCGGTAACCCCCTGCTGGAACGGGTTGGCATTCGGGATGCGGCGTGCGATGTAGGTGATCATATGCCCGTAATCCCACCAGGACATGATCCCGTACGCGGTGGAAGGATACTCGAATGTCTTCGGGTCATAGATCGTATAATAATTCACGCCGGTATCCGGTGTATTGTTACCCAGCCATTCGAGTGATTCTTTCCAGTCAGGATTCATGGTGTTGACACCGCTGGACCCTATCTGGTAATTATAGGAAACAGATGAGTAAGCAAAGAGGAGGCCGAGAATGGATACAATCGCCACAACCGCCAGGACAGGATAGTCTGGTTTTGGGGAAGTGCCCTTTCCCTTTTTTTGCTTCTGTCTTTTGCCCCGGCGCGGTTCACCTGTTTCAGTCTCTTTTGAGCCATCTGCTGCGTCAGGCGGCATGATGCCCATGGCCAGCTGGCGGATATTCCTCCATCCTCTCTCGAAAACGAAATGGATGCATACGGCTGAAAGCAGGGCAATGACGACCGCAAGGTAATACTCGTAGCGGACGTGCTGCCATGTTGAGAATAGTATTACGAGAGCCCACACCATGGCAAATATTTCTTGGGGCCGTTCTTCCCGGAAATTATTATAGAGTGTGACCAGCATCCCGCCCACCATGAGAAGGAGCCCGTAATTGAATGCTGTCCACGCCTCCCCAGGGGTCCATGCCATGGCGTCCATGACCGTCTGGGTTACGGACGCCTGCCCGAAAAATGCGTAGAGATCGCTGACAAACAAGGTGTAGAGCTGCGGGGCAGCCGCAAAGAGGATCGCCACGAAAAGGATCCCGCAGCCGATAATGGTTACGGGGTAAAAGTATCTCTTCCTGTTTTTAAGATAGCGGGCGAGAAGGTACAGCAGTACTGTGACGCCGATCAGGCAGAGATATGCATACACATGGCCGACAGAATAGGTCGAGAGATCCATGCCGGGGCTTTTAAACCCGAAGAGCAGGAGCCCGACCGTCGCTATTGCAAAGATGATACTGTTTGCAATCAGCAGGTACTCACTTGACCGGCCGCGGGAGAAATCGAACACGAACTGGACGAGGGTGAATACGCCGACGATAAGGGCAAACAGGATCATGGTCGGCATCAGGAAGAGGCCGAGCAGGTACGCGATACCCGCAAGGACAGACAACACTGCGGTTTTTCGCCAGGTGCCAAAATCGGCGAGATTGATCGTGGTCTCCTTTTCCGAGAGCAGGATATACAGATATGCCAGA
>JACTVF010000040.1 GCA_019695435.1 Methanoregulaceae archaeon
CGTTCCCTTACCGATCGAGGGAAAAGAGCTCTTTTATTCTGCAGGCTTTCCATTCTTTTCCGGGACGAGGGAGATCTGAAAACCGCAAAACGGATGTTAAATAATGGAATAAAAGAATCAGGAATTATCCGACCTCTTTCAAAACGGGCATATGTACTGTGTGATATGGCAATGAAGATGCATGCTGCGGGATATGAGAGCATTGCGCAGGATATTCTCGACGATGCGATAGATGCAGCAACAAATATCAGGCAATCCACTCTTCGGAATGATGTCTTTAATGAACTGGGATTGGTTATCAGAATAATGCAAGGAGGGATGCAAGAGTGAAAACCCTTGAGATCGTGATCACGGGCAGAGTACAGAAAGTGGGATTCCGTGCCTGTGCAAGAAAGATAGCCATGGATTTAAACGTGACCGGTACTGTTATGAACCTTGCTGACGGAAAAGTGCAGATCTTTGCTACTGCTGAACCGATAATACTTGAAAAATTCATTTCGATGCTCTATGGTTGTCCCCGGGCGGTAATAAGGGACATTAAAACCATAGAAATTATGATGCGAACCTATGATGAATTCTCTATAATCAAAAATGAGGGACGAATCAGTACATCACTGTGAAGTCTTCCACTTTTTGTATTGTTTTTAAAAAATTATTTATCTGTCGGTCGATTTTCTGATTATCAATTGATTTTTTGAAAGCGCAGATAAGATTTTTTACTAACGTATCTGAAAGCATGCACCGTGAGGAGGTCTGTTCAAAGTCTCCAGGTTTGAGGGAATCGTGAGCGGTGCTGCACACAACGGGATCGATCATTTCCGCTTTGAACGGTCCGATAAAATCCTGCACAAGTGCACCTGGTCCCTCGTGCAAGAGACCGAGATCGGGATCCAGACGAGCACCGAGCACCGACACGCAACAATTACCGTACAGCATTGCATAGCCAAAAGAGAGCATGGCATTGATCGGATCGCACTGTGGACGTACAGTACGTCTCTTGAAATTGAAGCATGCAGGAATATCCCTTGAAAGTATTTCATAATACATGTCGGAAGTCAAATTTGACAAACGGCGGATTTCATCCAGTTTTACCAGGTACTCCATTTCATTAAGGGCATTGTGAAGTATCTGCAGTTCCCCGTCGTATAAAAGGTCGGATTCACGTTGATCCTGAAGGTGTTCAATCGCAATAAGACGTGATTTGAGGGATGCCTGTGCAATCATCGTTGCGTACCGATGACGAGGCAGTTCTGCCTGAAGTTGGTGGATTTCTTTATCATTGCAATTTCCAAAAGGTCGTACGATTCCAACAGGAGTACCGTCAGGTTCAAAAAATGAGATATAAGAACCATTCCTGAGCAGGTGAAAAATTGTTGTCGAGTTCAGGGTATGTCCCCCGACAATGAGAAGATTCTGGATCTCATCAAGGGGGTACTCTTCGACTATTCCTTTATTGAGGATGATTAATTTTTTTTGTGTGGACTTGATATGGGCACCAAATCCATACACTGCCAACCAAGGGATTGCACTTGACATAAAAGCCCACATGAAAACGCTTGATTTAATTTAATTAGTGCCATTTTCCTCTTGATTAAGGCATCGTTTTTGCCAATGGTTCCTATCTCCTCATACAGATTGCTACATATATTGCGTCTGTACACTTTTAAACGTACAGAGACGAATGATGAAATATAAAGGATCTAATGTGCCATATATACACTGTCATGCAATAGCATAACAGTTGATGCGGATGTTCTGGGACAAAAAAATGGAAACACTGAATCCTGCTGATCTCCATGCTCTTCAGCTGAAGCGTTTGAAAAAAACCCTCCATTCGGTAGAATCTGTTGAATTTTACCGGAAGCAGTTTGACAATGCCGGAGTAGCGGTATCCGATGTCAAAACGCTTGATGATCTCCAGAAATTTCCCTTCACGAAAAAACAGGATCTCCGTGATGGTTATCCTTTCGGGTTTTTTGCAGTCCCGATGCGAAAAATTGTGCGGATCCACACAACGTCCGGCACGACCGGAAAACCTACCGTAGTGGGATATACCCGCAAGGATCTGGATACGTGGGCAAACCTTATTGCCCGTAATATGACCATGATTGGAATTGGGCAGGATGATGTCTTCCAGAATATGGTCAATTATGGAATGTTCACTGGGGGCTTGGGATTCCATTACGGGGCAGAAAAAATAGGAATGACCGTGATCCCGAGCGCGACGGGAAATACCCGGCGCCAGATCGAAATGATCCGCGATTTTGGGGTTACCACTATCCACTGTACCCCAAGTTATGCGATGCATCTTTCAGAAGTTGCCGAAGAGATGGGTGAAACCCTTGAAAGTCTGAAAACCGGTATCTTCGGTGCTGAACCTTGGTCAGATAACATGAGACATACCCTAGAAAATCGGCTCGGCGTCACAGCATATGACTCTTACGGTATAAGTGAGCTTTTCGGCCCGGGTGTTGCATTCGAATGTCCTGAACGGGATGGCCTCCATATCTGGCACGACAGTTATCTTGTCGAAATTATAAATCCGAAAACCGGAGAACGCCTTTCTGATGGGGAACGGGGAGAACTGGTTGTGACGCCACTTGTCAAGGAGGCCATGCCCCTCATCCGCTACCGGACAGGTGATGTCACCATGCTCATGGAAGATGGTTGTCTCTGTGGCCGGGGGAAAAAACTCACACGGATAAGCGGAAGAAGCGACGATATGCTGATTATCCGGGGTATCAATGTATTCCCCTCACAGATAGAACATGTGCTCCTCAGGATCCCGGAAGTAGGCAATCAGTTTATGGTCTATATTGACAAAATCAATCATCTGGATGAGATGACTGTGGAAGTTGAGATTAACAGGAGCCATTTCAGCGGGGAACTTGCAGATCTTGCGAGGATCCAGAAAAAAGTCGTGAAAGAACTGCATGATACCCTTGAATTGCGGACAACCGTGAAACTGGTTGAACCGGGTTCATTACCCCGGTTCGAAGGGAAAGCCAAACGGGTTATCGATCGACGGGGGGACATCTGATGCAGTTTTGGGACCCGAGAATCGAAGAGCTGCCGAAAGCGGATCTCCAGAAGATGCAATATAAATTATTAAAAAGTCTTGTTTGCCGACTCTATAGTTTTTCGCCCTTTTATCATGACCGAATGAAAGAGCAAAAAGTCCACCCGGATGACATCAAAGAATTATCGGATGTAACAAAACTTCCCTTTATGTTCAAGCGGGACCTCCGGGATAGTTACCCCAACAAGATATTCACGGCCACCCAGGAGGAACTCGTACGGTATCATGTATCCTCCGGCACAACAGGAAAGCCAACGGTGGTTGGATATACCCAAAAGGATCTCGATAACTGGACAACTTCACTTGCCCGGGGATTTACCGCAATTGGACTGGGAAGGGGGGATGTCATTCAGGACAGTTACGGGTATGGCTTATTTACCGGTGGCCTCGGTGTGCACTACGGTGCAGAGCGCATCGGTGCAACCGTGCTCCCGACAAGTGTTGGAAACACCGAGCGCCAGATTGAGTTGATGCAGGATCTCGAGGTAACAGCCATTGCCTGCACCCCCTCATACCTCCTCCATATCGGGGAGGTTGCAGAAAAGATGGGTATCGACATTAAAAAGGACACCCGCCTCAAAACAGGAATCCTCGGAGCGGAGCCTTGGACAGAAGGTATGCGTACCAGGATGGAAAAGTGGCTGGGCATCAGGGCATACGATATCTATGGGACAAGCGAACTCTCCGGACCAATGTTTACCGAATGCACAGAACAAAACGGGTTCCATGTCTGGTCAGACATTGCTCTGGTGGAAGTAATCGATCCAAAGACCGGAGAACAACTCGAACCTGGCGAGAAAGGGGACCTTACCCTCACGATGCTCCAAAAAGAAGCGCTCCCGATGATCCGTTACCGTATCGGGGATATCTCCTCGATCGATGAGGACGTCTGCCCGTGCGGCAGAACGAGCCCGCGGATCAAACGGATCCAAGGTCGCGTAGACGATATGCTGATCATCAGGGGCATCAATGTCTTCCCTTCTCAGGTGGAGTATACCCTGATGTCAATTCCCGAGGTCGGTCAGCATTTCCAGATTGTTGTCGAACGGACGGGTGCACTTGACGATATGCTTGTGAGAGTCGAGTTAACTAAGGAATCATTCAGTGACAAGATCACTGACCTGATGCAGATCCAACAGAAGGTAGAACACCGGCTCAGAAATGCGCTGAACGTCGCCGTGGACGTTGAACTTGTGGAGCCGGGATCATTACCACGGTTTGAAGGCAAATCCAAGAAAGTGATCGATAAGAGGTCGTTATAACATGGACACGAAAAAGTATGTCATTAAACAGATCTCAATCTTCTCGGAAAACCGCCCCGGCAGACTGGCATCGGTTGCGCAGGCGCTGGGTGAAGAGAAAATCAATATCCTTGCATTCAGCATTGCTGAAGCAAATGGGTTTGGCGTTATCCGGGCACTGGTAGATCAACCGGAAAAAGCATATAAGAAACTATCCTCGCTGGGGTACAACGCTGCCTTTACCGATGTTATCGCTGTACAAATGAAAGATCAGCCCGGAGGACTCTTTGAGATCGCGAAGGTTCTTGGAGATGCAGGCATCAACATCGAATATTCCTATGCATATTCGGGGAAAAAGGCTGCGGTACTCATCCTCCGTGTCGATCAGGTAGATGACGCAATAGAAAAAATCCTGTCATCCGGTGCAACACTTCTGGAGCATTCGGTCTTCCACTAGACCACACCTTATTTCTTTTCCCATTTGATCAGTTCAGAAACCGCGGATAATGTACTTCCTCTACGGATCTCCTCACGGATCCTTGCTTCGGTTTTTTTAACTTCGAGTGCCCTTCGTGCAACTTCATAGGCCCGTTCACGGGGGATCACGACAACTCCGCTTTCATCCCCGACAACCCAGTCTCCAGGGTGAATATACTGCCCACAACATAAGATCTCCGCATTGATTTCCCCCAATCCTTTAGGCTCTCCGGCATTTGGGACGATGGCCCGGGCAAAGAGGGGGAACTTCATCGCGCGGATGTCATCGATATCGCGCACAGCTCCATCGATAACAACACCCGCAATCCCTTTTTTCATGCAGCTTAATGTTGCCAGTTCCCCCCATGGTGCAATATGAGTGCAACTATCGTTATTGATCACAAGGACATCCCCGGTCTTTGCGATCTCAATTGCTTCAACGGGTTTTGCCCAGTCACCGGCAGTAGTTTGTACAGTTACGGCCTTTCCCGCCATTTTTACATTCCCGCAGACAGAGACCAGTCCCGGAAGTGCACCCTTCCTGTGCATCGCATCGCTGACGTTGGGTGTAGAGACCTGCATAAAAAGAGAATGGATCTCTTCATCCAAACTCTTTTTTTCCGGGATCTGGATGGATGGTGAATCAATCGACTGACGGATCAATTGTGTAGATCCCGTTACATCGGCAGAGCGGGCAATCCATCCCCCGACAATTACGATATCTGCACCATGCTTCACGGCTTTTCCGGCGGTTGCAGCATCAAGTCCACCGGCAATCGCAACCGGAATGTGAATTTCTCCTTGAATGGTTTTTAATAGATCCAGTGAGTCCTTTCCGATCATCTGTTGATCGATGCCGACGTGGGCGACAATGATATCCACCCCCAGAGATTCAAGGACGCGGGCACGGGCTACGGGATTCTGAACATTGATGAGATCTGCCATCAGTCGGGTCCCGTATAACCGGCTCGCCCTTATCGCTTCTGCGATAACGGTATTATCTGCATCGGCAAGAATACAAACAATACTGGCACCGGCTTTTGCAGCCATCTCGACTTCCATGGTACCGGTATCAGCGATCTTCATATCTGCGACAATGACAGCATTAGGGAACTGCTCGCGTAAGGTACGGATTGCCTGCATTCCCTCGCTCTTGATAAGCGGTGTGCCGGCTTCAATCCAGTCCGCTCCACCGGCGAGTGCCTCTTTTGCGATTTGCACGGCCCGGTTAAGTTCGAGAAGATCCAGTGCAACCTGCAGGACAACCTTTTTCATAAATACAGATGGGTTGTGGGGGATGCTTAAGGATTGCGAGACCAGAATATCAGCATGATCCCCAAGAGGGGGACAAACGAAAAAATGAACTGGCAAAATGGTGTTTTGCTGAGATTAGTCCTGCACGAACCTGTCAAAAAATACCAGTTTCTTTGTTTCTTTCTTTGAGGCTAGAGAAATGTCCTGAGGTAATCCTGCGGGAACCAGTGAGACAAGGGTGTACTTCTCCGGGACATTCAGGAGCTTACGAACATCTTCAGCATATTCTTTTTTAGCTCCGGCAACCCAGCATGAACCTACACCATAGGCATGCAACCCAAGTATCAGGTTTTCAGTCGCGGCGCAGCAGTCTTCCAGATAATATTTTATATTGCGTTCACCAAAAACCGCAAAACAGACTGCCGCATCCGCGATAAATTTTCCGTGATTGGTGAGTGCTGCAATTTTTTCAAGCTGTTCCTTTGTGCGTACCACACCAATCAGCCACGGCTGGAGGTTCATAGCCGTTGGTGCATGAACAGCACACTCGATGGCATCATGAATGGTGGTTTCATCGACCGGGTCCGGTTTGAATTTCCGCACGCTGTGCCGTCCTTTGATAACCGCAGTTACAACATTCATAGATCGGATATGGAGAAACGACGGATAAAAAGGTTATGGAGAATGATCAGTGCTGCTTTTTAAGCACAATAATCGCGAGGGCACAGACCGAAACTAGGGTAAGGATCGTACCGAACCCGGGAGATCTGGCAGTGGTAGTCTCCACCGGGATGGGCGTGGTAACAACGGTAGGGACCGCAGCTGATGTTGTCGTAACAACAGGGACCGGGGTACTGGGAGTGATCGTTGGTATGGTAGTGGGCACGACAGTACTTTGTGTTGTGGGTGGGAGAGAAGTGGGTGTTTGTACAGTGCTCCCCTGAGTCGTTGCTACTGTTGTAGGGACATTCACCGAAATCAGCGGATTCTGCTCCTGATCGAGGACGGTAATCTGCTGACTTATCGTTTTACCGGGTACCCCATAATTATTATACATACTATTCACATCGCACTTGGCCCAGATGGTATACGTTCCCGTAACGTACTGGGAGTTACCGGTATCCCAGTTCCAAGGGGTCTGGTAGGAGGGATTGGTTATTGCAAGATTGCCAAGCTGGTGTGGAGTCCCGGAACTATCAAGAAGTGCGGAGTATGTCCCGCCTGAAGGCGGTTGGACGTATATGGTAATACCTTCTGATGACGAGCTACCCCGTGAGAATATCTGATATAGGTTGGTATCTATCCAGAATGCTGCCTGATCTCCCCGGGGTATCCATTTGTTTGTCGCATCAATATTGACCGTTGTATCGATGACCCTTATGGCCAGAGAAGGATCGGCAACGATGAATGCTATACCGTCCGGTTTTCCTTGTGAATTAAGCCGGTACCATGTACCGAGATATTGTCCGAATGCTGAAGAGGATACATAAAAATTCGAAGGAGATGTGACCTGCATCTGGCTGTCAGGGGAACTCGTCGCAATAGCAGCCCCGGATGCCCACCAACCAATCTGCGTATCGCTGGTTCCCATTGCATTAGAAACGTCAAGGCCCTGCTCCCCGATGTAAACAGTTCCTCCCTGCTTGATGGTAGTATATGCTCCCGCCATTACCGGCACAGCAAGCGAGCATAAGCAAATAAGAACAATCACAAGCCGGATTTTTGATTCGGTTCGCATAGTCTTCAATGCTGTTTTTGTCTTAAAAAACGTGACGCTCCTTAAGTAACGTCAGCGAGAAGAGATGAACGGTAGACCATAGCCAATAATTCCGGGAAGGGACAACTCCATCATCGCGAAATATGCTATGGACGATTTGGGGAGGCAGGCAAAAGGACTCCCATGTATTGAAAGAAAAAGATTCGGTACGGGATCGGCCCGGGACATTTTTTTCTCTTTGCCGGTCCGGGATCCGATGATAAAAACGCGCGATCCGGTCATGAAGTCACGCCGGAGCCAGAAAAATTGAGTTGCATATACATGCAACTGTTGGATGTACATGAGATAGTTGCTGGTACATGTCACATCGCGTTTTCTGGACGGAAATTTTTTGGCCGGATCCGGCTGGGGCTTTACGAGGCTCCTGATAGATCGCACAGGTACAGCCACTACCCGTACCATGGTGATGGGGCCGAGGAAGATCGATCCCAGACTCCATGGGTTCGCTCCCCCCCCAAAGGGAAGAGATCGACGGTCATTTTTATTATTCCGATGCCCGGTGAGAGTCAGGAACAGGCCCTCGCACCAGACTGTGGCAGATAAAGCCTGGCCAAAAATCGGTGAGCGTTATTCTCTGCAGATCGCATCGAAATTTTCGTATACCCGTTTCCCGTCCACCGTGTGGCTGACTTCAGGATGCCACTGAAGCCCATAAATCCGTCTCTTTGGGCACGCAATGGCCTCCACCTCACAGATACCGGATCTGGCAAGGAGCGTAAATCCTTCCGGCACCCTGCAGACCTCATCCGCATGCGACGCCCAGACGGGGATCTTCTCAGGATACCCCGCCAAGATATCGTCATAATCACAGATGGAAACCTCAACAAAACCATAGCCCCCGGATTTTCCCGGGTGAACCTCGCCACCAAATTTTTTTGCGATGATATGAAGACCCAGACAGATCCCGAGAACAGGAAGTCCCAGATCAAGATATTCGGCACATTTTCCGGAGCGTTCGATCGCAGGACCTCCGCCAAGGATAATCCCCCGGTAGCCGGCCATTACCTCCTCTTTAGGGGTCGTGTTGGGTATCAGCGCCACATCAATATCCAGATCTCTCAGGGCACGGTGTATCAGGTGATTGAACTGCCCATAGTTATTGACCACGCAGATGGGAAGCATTGCTCTAGGTAATTATGATAAAATCATTATTAAGCCTGATCAGCTATACCCTCGGACCGTCTCAAAGATCTTCTTCTGGATCTGATTTGGGGAAAAACCCATTGCACAAGCCATAAACATCGCTCCTCCGGCTCCCGAACCTTCCTTGACCTCCCCGCGGCAGTACCGGGCAAGGCCATCATGCCCAATCTCATCAAACCCGGGATCGATATAGAATGTACGAAGCCCCATCATCGCCGCCAGTTCCTGCACGTTTGCGGTACGGTCATCGCGGACATAAATAGTCGTTGCAACCGCAGGCACGGGGCCATTCATCGCCTTGATAACACTGCATACTGCAAGCATCTGGGTACCCCCAGCAAGCACCAGCGTACCGGTGTAGGAGTGGGCAATACCCACCGCAACAGGGATCATCGGATCTCCGGCACGTTTGACTATTTCGAGGGGATCCTTAATATTATCGGCAGTAATTCCTTTCAGTACGTGCTGGCAGATCGCCTCTTTCCGGTTCACCGGATTCCGGACAAAACTGCTGCTGACCGTGGCGGGATACCCTAGAGCACGGAGAACGCAGAGCGCGGTCGTTGTCCCTCCCGGTACACATTCACCCAGCACGAGGAGATCGCTTGACCACGAAAGGAACTTGCCGATCTCCTGTCCATGGAGAAAAAGGCTCTTTGCCAGAGGTACGGCATCACCTTTCCGCGGGTCTTCTCCGATCCCTCCCAGCGCATCAAGGTACGGAACGGTCAGAGGATATTTTAATCCTGCATTGATGAAAAGCGGGGGAACTCCGGTCAGTTCTATCATCGCTCGCGTGATAGAGGCTGGCGTAGGGCATCCGGTTGGGGTATTGGGCTTAAGAGGGAGAGAGGTGATCCGACCGTTCGTGATCAATTCGGCATCAAGGTTGGGGGTCAGAAGAGTTTTTTCCGGTGTTGGGCCGGCCCCGGAGAGACCAGGGATGGTTGAAATCAGGGTATTTCCAAGAATCACACAAAAAAGGGGTTTCTTACAGGAGATTCCTAAGGCACCAGAAAGGAATGGCATATGTTATCAAGGTATGATCATCTCTTATCTATTGTGTTTGAATATATCGGCATATCGTGTCATAACCCTCTAATAGGGAGTAATCCCATTACCTTTCTGAATGTTTGAAATTGAAGAGAGGCTGGAAAAAAAAGGAATTACTCTCGATGCCATGGTCGATGCAGCCATGGGGCTGTATATCTCTCACGGTATACCGGAAGAACAGGCCGCACATGAAATAAAAGGCAGGATGCAGAAATACCTCCGGGATCCCAATGTCTCCACCCTGCTCCTTGGTGCTCTCTTGCTTGAAGAGGAGCTCTACGAAAAGCGCAAAGACTCAGAGTTGGCCGAGGACCCGGTCTTTTTACTAAGTGACGAGATCATCGGCATGGCCATTGCTGAATGCATCGGCGGGACATATGCCCGGTTCGAGTTCACCCGGTATGACCAGAAGAAGCCCGGCATCATTGCAACCTTGGGACCATTCCTTGACGATGCCGTGGCGGGCCTGATCGCAGGATGTACCTCACGCCTTTACAGTGATTGTGTATGAGACCGGTTCTGTCGCTTTTGCAGTTCACGACAGTACTCCCCTTGGGAAAACCCATAAATTTTGATTATTTCGCATGCCATTCCTGGCTCTACCCGGTTGCAGGGTATGTAATTGCATTTCTGGTTGCATTGCCGGTATATTTTATTACGGATCGGACACTTGCAGCAGCCATCGCTGTTGCTGGAGTGATCGTCATTTCTGGTGCACATCACTTCGACGGCCTGCTTGATTTTGGCGACGGATTGATGGCGCACGGGGATCATGAGAGAAGAACCCGGGCACTCACGGATAAATATGTGGGGGCCGGGGGTATTGCCGCCGGGCTGGTTATCACCCTTCTGCTCTTTGCCGGCCTCCAAGGATCAGTTTCCATTATTTCGGCACTCTTCATCGGGGAAGTTTGTGCCAAATTTTCCATGGCCTTTCTTACTGCTTACGGGACTCCATTCAAAGAGGGGATGCACAGTTACCTCCACCAGTTTGCCCGGCCCTATTTCCCATTCCTTTCGCTTTTTCTGTGCCTACCCCTTGTTTTTCTTCCGGTAACCCCTTTCCAACTGGTAACCGCGGGTATAGTCATGATCCTGTGCCCCACAATCCTCCTCGTAGTGTCAGATAAATTGTTCGGGGGGCTCAACGGCGATGTGGTCGGCGCTGCAAATGAAATCACCCGCGCACTCGTTATTGTTGCGCTGGCACTGGCCTGAATCAACTACCTTTCCCAACTCAACGCCATCATCAATATTTGTTCTGCTCCCACGCCCTATCAATGTTCGAGGGTCTTGGCATACACCTGAAAGGTGGCGTCATAAATAAGTGGAACGCACTGTACTGTCCTTATACGCCTTTCCAACGGTATATTCCTTGTAGAGCAAGATGCGCGGACATGCCAGCATCTCTCAACGATGCGGAAAAAGGGTTTATCCATTTTATCGCATACAAACCGTGAAGATTTATCAGGATAATCAAAAATGTCTGGATATTTGAAAAAGGACTTCTAAATATAGCACACCGATCGGATCTGAACGTGATGAGATTGTCTGCATGATTACCCGCCCGGACACCGGAGGCGTAAGGTTGCTGATATCGACATCGCGAGCCTTGTAAAAGATTGATAAGAGATTGTTTTGGCATGTTCATACCGGTTAAGCTGCAGAATGGCGTTATCCGGCTTCCCCAATGCCTGCACAAGTCACATGCTCAATGAGATCGGTATCATGGTACGGGTATACCTCCGGCATATTGAAGGTCAATGCAAAGGTTGAGGAACCAAGGTTAAATACTGTAAGGCAAGCACAAACATTATGTAAACCAGGTTTATTCGACTTCCCGAAGAAAAATATGTGTAATGCGGAGTGTAAGACCTGCCCCACCCATTCGATCTGTTAAAAGCAGAAGACCATCATTTTCTGATCCTTGCCTGGGGAAGGCGGGGCGGCACCCGCATATTGACAGGGAACTTGTCACAGTACCTGATGAAGAAAGCGTCGTCACGGCATTAGAGGAGATTGTAGACTGGGTTTACCACCGGGTCTGGAGTGGAAGGTTGTTGTCGAATCAGATGAACGATCTGCAATTTGAAACATTCAGAGACGATATAAAAAGAGCTTTCCGTACTAACCCTTCAGACGTAGTATTTTAATATAATTTTTGAAAACCCTCGTTTTTCTCATCATCACATTCGACAGCTGATCCGTCCCGTACCAGCGTGTTGAACATCATT
>JACTVF010000041.1 GCA_019695435.1 Methanoregulaceae archaeon
TAAACTCATTGGATGAATTTGAAGGGCAGGTGAATGCATCTGTCGGTAAAAATTTCAGCCAGGCTTTCCAAAGTTCTATTTATTTTGCTTCTAATAATACAGCCATAAGTCAGGAGACTGTATCTTCCGATGTAGTCTGTAACTGTAATAATCAAACTAATGGTGCTTGTACCAATGCAGCATGTATCAACCCTTTGAATAGCAATATGTTGTTATGGAAAATAGACAATTGGCGTGGGTTCGAAGAGGATAGCCAAACAGATATTAAAAACTCTCTTCAAATAGGTCCACTCACTGCGGTTATGGGTATGGGAGATGAGTATGGAGGCTATTTTGACAATTCTGGCATCTATAGATGTACTGATACTTCTAGTGTCAACCACGCGGTTGTTATTGTAGGCTATAATGATACTGGGCAATACTGGATCGTCAGAAATAGTTGGGGACCAAGTTGGAATGGCAACGGCTACTTTAATGTCGGATATGGAGAATGTTCAATTGAAAGTTATGTATTTAACGCTTCCGTGGCTGGGGTTCCTCCCACGATAACTTC
Source organism: Methanoregulaceae archaeon (assembly GCA_019695435.1). Lineage (GTDB taxonomy): Archaea > Halobacteriota > Methanomicrobia > Methanomicrobiales > Methanospirillaceae > Methanoregula. Next base: position 554 of record JACTVF010000041.1, read on the forward strand.
GATTTCACCGACAAAAGGCTCGACAGCCGGCGGCACTTCAGTAACTATCACCGGGACTGCGTTTACCGGAACGACCGTAGTAAACTTTGGCACCACAGCGGCAACCTCGTTCACGTTTAACAGTGCAACTTTAATCACCGCGACCAGCCCAGCTGATTCTGCCGGAACCGTTGACATCACTGTCACCACTGCTGGGGGCACATCCGCAACTTCAACGACCGATCAATACACCTACATAACAGCCCCGACCGGATCCACAACGGTTGGCGTATACCGGGCCACCACCGGGGCATTCTACTTAAAGAACAGCAACGCAGCAGGAAATGCTGACATGTCCTTCATCTATGGCAATCCCTCAACTGACAAACCGCTTGTCGGAGACTGGACTGGGCAGGGTAAGAACACCGTCGGAGTATACCGGGCTACCACCGGGGCATTCTACTTAAAGAACACTAACGCAGCAGGAAATGCTGACATGTCCTTCATCTATGGCAATCCCTCAACTGACATTCCGCTTGTCGGAGACTGGATTGGGCAGGGTAAGGACACCGTTGGAATATACCGGAAAACTACCGGGGCATTCTACTTAAAGAACACTAACGCAGCAGGAAATGCTGACATGTCCTTCATCTATGGCGATCCCAAAACTGATATTCCGCTTGTTGGGGACTGGACAGGTCAAACCAACAGTACCACCGGGGCACCCATAGATACCGTTGGAATATACCGGAAAACTACCGGGGCATTCTACTTAAAGAACAGCAACGCAGCAGGAAATGCTGACATGTCCTTCGTCTATGGCAATCCCTCAACTGACACTCCGCTTGTCGGAGACTGGATCTAACGAAAGAAAAATAGGATCTGTGAGGGATTTACCATATCATTTTTTTTTTATTATCGTTCTTTTAAGTGGTTCTTATTCTCATCATGGCCGGGCATCTTGCCGGGAAGAGGGGGCACGCCCAGTATGGGATATAGATACCGGCAGGCCGGTTTCGGCAACGTGATGATCTGGATTTTTATGCTGCTTTTCGGATTGATACCGATCCTGATCATATCAGCAAAGGCCTGAAACCTCTACAATGGCCCGCTGTGAGCGAATCTAAGGGAGGATAGTGGGAATATATATTCAGACCGAAAAGAACTTCTGTTTTCACTCTCACTTCCGGTCCGGACATGTATCGTATGAAGCGATATCGGGCATGTCGGGTATTTGTCGGGAATGGACCTGTTATCCCGTGCAGGATCCAATTTCCATGGTATCTCAATGGTATCTCCCTAATACAGCTACCTGCGGACACCAGCGGACACCTGGGAAAGTTTGCGGGCACTAGCGAGCGCGAGCGATTGCCTCACACTTGTTCCCGGCGATCCGATCGATCCGAGCCATTTTCCCGGTTTTTTTTCCAGTTAAATTTTGAATCCTGACTTATATCCTGTCTTTTTGTATTTCCCGTCCATTTCGTTTTATACGAGTAAAAGGAAAGGTAAAAATTGCAACATTTTCTAAGCTGAAAACTGGAAAATCCGGAACCGGGATCCGGATCGAAACCGGATCACCGGACCGGCCGGATCACAAAAAATATTCCCCAACACAACAAACAAGATAAAAGAACATCAAAAATTTTGAAAATAATACCGTCAAAAATACACACCAAGAATGGTGTAATATTCAAAAAAAGATCGAGTCGCGGGCTTGAAGATTCCGGAAAAAGACCGGCTCCGGATCATTATCCGGTCCCCCGATATCCATATCTTCATTATTTCCCGGTTGCAACACCGGTGAGTCACCCGTTTCCGGCAGGAAACCGGAAAGGAAGATACCATGCAGACTGCTGTATCATTGTTTTTTGCAATCTGGATGGTGTTCTATGCGTACTGGATCATCTCAGCGTGGAAGACCCGTTCGCCGGTAAAAAGGAAGCAGTCCCGGCTCTCGTATTTTCTGTACGGGATCATCTGGGTCGTTATCTGGATTTTCCTCATCAACTGGCTTTCGCCCGATCTCATGACGGAACGGATCGTACCTGACAGCATCGGGTATACCATCGCCGGCCTGCTCATCACCCTTGCCGGCCTCGCGTTTGCCATCTGGGCCCGGGTACACCTGGGAAAAAACTGGAGCGGGATGCCCACGATCCGCGAGGAGCACACGATCACCCGGACCGGGCCGTACCGGCTCGTGCGCCATCCCATCTATTCAGGAATCCTTCTCGGGCTTACCGGGACGGCGATTGGCATCGGGTATTTCATCGCCTTCTGCTGTGTCCTCCTCATCCTCGTCCTGTTCGTGATAAAGTTCCGGATGGAAGAAAAGTTCCTCGAAGAGGAGTTCGGCGAAGAGTACGCCCGGTACAAGAAAGAAGTGAAAGCACTCATCCCGTTTCTTATCTGATGCACACTACGGGTAATTGAGCCTGTATCGATAGTCAACCCGTTTTTCCCCGGTCAACAGCCTGCACCCCCAATCTGAAAAAAAGTTAATGTGCGACAGCAACCTGTGGTGATGCAATCAGGCAAGAATGGTCTATCACCGGCACGTTCCGGCTGTGGATATGCGAAACGATCTCATCCCCGAGGGTTAAGAGAGCGTCTCTGTGTGCATTTTTATCTTTATGAATATGGGCGGGAGTAATTTCAAGGGAATCGTACCGCTCCGTGAGGATTTCATCATTGAGGATGTCTCTGAAATACGTCCTGACGTGGAACATCAGCATGTGGAGATGCAGTAACTCTTCCTTTTTCATACTATCCCTTCCTCTAATGAGATACTGATGGGATACTGGGTATCTTGGGAACCGAACACAGGTTGCCGCACGAATTGATGCTGTACGACAGGAGGATGGCTTCATCGTCAAGGCCTTTTTCTCCGATGCCGATCCTGCTCAACTTGTCACGGATTATTCTGATCTTTTTTTCAGTAGTTTGCATAAGGGTGATCCCTCATTGGCGGGTGATACGATAAAGAGATGTATGCATTTTACGGGATTTTTATGCTCCGGGGAACAGAAATGAACCGTTCCGGGTCACTCCGGAAAAACGAAAACCGGTAAAAAAAGGGTGAGGTTTCCCCGCATCAGGGCCCCTCCGGGGCACGGCGGGAGCCATCACTCCTGCGAAGGGAAGGCATGAGTCCTCATCAGATCTAAACAACTTTCTCAGAAACTACTCACGATGTGATTTTACCATGACGCTCCGCTCACAAAAAACAGACTAAGTGAAAACGTGGGGTTGGTGAGATTTGAACTCACGATCGACGGGTCTCTCCGACATGCATCAGTGCTCCAACGGGTCATCATCCATATCTATGTCAGTAGACCCATTGTTCATCATCTGCGAGCACGAAAGAACGCAAAGACCGCTGGAGCCCGTCGCCATTCCGGGCTTGGCCACAACCCCGCCCGTCATGCAGCGTGAATATGCCACAGCTGACTGTACAAAATCGTGCTGACGAAATTTAATTGTTTTCCTTTACCGGTTGTTTTTCCTCGTGCACTGCACGCCGGCGGCCGGGACAACCTCCGATGTACCTGACATCCCGCCCTGTCACATACAAAAACTCACCTGAATTTCCAACTTTATAATCAGTAGTCATATATCCTGTGATTACTCCATATTTTACGATGGACAAGGGCAGTTATACGTGCGGGACCTCGGAATTCCCCCTTCTGGGAATGACGATGGGGGAGATGATCGATCACATCGCGGCGAAATACCCGGAGACCGAGGCGGTCGTTTCCGTCCACCAGAACATCCGCTGGACCTATCGGGAATTCCTCGAACGGATCGACATGGTTGCCCGTGGCCTCATGGGCATGGGTGTGGAGAAAGGCGACCGGGTGGGTATCTGGGCGATGAACCATGCCGAGTGGATCGTGATCCAGTTCGCTACCGCAAAGATCGGGGCAGTCATGGTGAACATCAACCCTGCCTACCGCACGTACGAGCTCGAGTATGTCCTCAAGCAGGCGGAGATCCAGACCCTTATTCTGCAGGGACGGTTCAAGACCTCAGATTACGTGGGAATGTTCTACGAGGCCTGCCCCGAAGCCTACGAACAGAAGCCCGGCCATATTTCCTCGGAGAAGTTCCCGTTCTTAAAGAACGTGATCTTCATGGGCGACATCCCGTATAACGGCATGTTTACGTGGGACGAATTTTTAAAAAAGGCAGAAGACATCGACACGGACGAGCTCGCAGAAAGGGGCGAAGCCCTCTCCTTTGACGACCCCATCAACATCCAGTACACGAGCGGTACGACGGGCTTCCCAAAGGGCGTCGTCCTCACTCACCACAGCGTGCTCAACAACGGCTATATCATCGGTTCGGGCATGGCCTTTACCGAAAAGGACCGGCTCTGCATCCCCGTCCCGTTCTATCACTGTTTCGGCATGGTTCTCTCCAACATGGCCTCTGCCACTCATGGTGCGACCATGGTCCTACCCTCCCCCACGTTCGATGCGGAAGAAGTCTTAAAGACTGTCGAGAAGGAACGCTGTACCGCGCTCAATGGTGTTCCCACGATGTTCATCGCCGAACTCTCGCTCCCGGATTTTGGAAAGTACAATCTTAAGTCCCTGCGGACCGGCATCATGGCCGGCTCGCCCTGCCCGATTGAAGTGATGAAACAGGTCAACACAAAGATGAACATGAGCGAGATCGTGATCGTGTACGGCCAGACCGAGACCTCTCCCGGCGTCACGATGACCACGACAAAAGACCCGGTCGAGCGCCGCGTCACCACCATCGGGAGGGCATTCCCCCATACCGAACTCAAGATCATCGACCCCAAGACCGGCAAGATCGTCCCGATGGGAGAGATTGGGGAGATATGCGCCCGCGGCTACTGCGTGATGAAGTGCTATTACAACAACCCGTCGGCCACCCATGCAACGCTCGACAAGGATCACTGGAACCACACCGGCGACCTCGCCACGATGGACGAGGAGGGCTACTTCAAGATCGTAGGACGGTTAAAAGACATGGTGATCCGGGGCGGTGAGAACATCTACCCCCGGGAGATCGAGGAGTACCTGCACCACCACGAGAAGATTGCGGATGTGTACGTGGTCGGCGTGCCGGACATCAAGTACGGCGAGGAGCTCTGTGCGTGGGTGAAGGTAAAGGCCGGCCAGACACTCACCGAGGACGAGGTAAAGGACTTCTGCAAAGGCAAGATCGCGCACTATAAGATCCCGCGGTATGTCATGTTCGTGGACGATTTCCCCATCAATATCTCCGGCAAGATCCAGAAGTACCTGATGCGGGAAGAGTCCATAAAGAAACTCGGGCTTGAGGCCGCAGAAAATATCAAGACCGCATAAGAGGACCAGGCGGGATTTTCCGGCCCGCATCCAAGTCAGCATTTTTCAGGTCAGGGCAAACAGATATGAATGAACGTGCGTTCACTCCGGAACTCTGAAAATCGTCAAGAAATAATGCGAGGCCTCCCCGCCTCAGGGCCCCTCCGGAGAACGGCGGGGCAGGAAGTTTTTGTGAGATAGTTTTTCATGGTGATTCTGGTTCCTGATCCGCCGCGGGGGCGCCCCTTCGGGGGCGGCGGCACTCATCGTACCAGGGTGGAAGATAACGATTCCCCGTTATGCCTGAACGATTTTCTGACTTTTTAGAGAACGAAGGATAACAGGGAAGTCAGGAAAATGCCTCCTGCATCCTGCTTCCCCTTCCGGTGGAGAGAGGGTTTTATCCCTCAATTATCTTCTGCCCGCCCCGCTTTCCCCGGGCAAGGGAGAAAAAGATCCCGACCAGACACATGACGGTAAAGAGAACAAACGCCCAGTGCAGGCTCTGCGTGAACTGCGGGTAATTCGCGGGCGTGATCTCCACCTGCCCGATTACGATGGCAAAGATCATCATCGAAATTCCCATGGAGAGCATCTGCCCCAGGAGCCGCATCGTCGAGTTGATACCTGAGGCCACACCATAATACCGCTTGTCCACGGCGCCCATGATGGCGTTGATGTTCGGGGACGAGAAGAGCCCAAAGCCGATGCCGAGAATGACGAGCACCACGATGATGTACCAGAGCGGGGTCGACTCATTGAGGAAGATGAAAAGAAAAAGACCGAACGCGGTCAGCCCCATCCCCAGCGACGAGAGGACCTGCGAGTCGTGCTTGTCAGACAGCCTGCCGGCAAACGGGGAGACGATCATCTGGAAGAACGGTGCTGCAATAAGGATAAAGCCGGCATATTCCGCCGAGAACCCCTTGGTGTACTGGAGGTCGAGGCTGAGCAGGAAGGCGACGGCGTAGGTGGCAGAATAGTTTATCAGCGCAGCAATATTCGAGAACGCGAAGATCCGGCTCTTGAAGAAGAGCTGCATGTTCAGGACCGGGAATGCCAGCCGCTGTTCAAACCAGACAAACACGCCGATTAAAACAACGCCGGCAACCACAAGGACGCCCCCGGTGACATCCGGAAGCACGGAGAAACCGACCATGAGCGAGACAAGTGCAATACTGTAGAGCAGCGAACCGGAGAGGTCGAATTTCTCACCGATGCACTCCGCCCACTCACCCCTGAGTTTCCAGATGATGAGGATCGCGGCGGTGATCGCGATGGGCACGTTGATATAGAAGATACTCCGCCAGCCGAAGAGATCGGTCAGGACGCCTCCGAAAAAAGGCCCCAGGGAGAGTCCGAGATACACGGAGGTAATGTAGATCCCCAGTGCCTTTCCCCGCTCTCCCGGGGGAAAAACTGCCGTCAGGATGGCAATCGCCGTGCCGAAGATCATGGCGGCGCCTATTCCCTGGATAACCCGTACGCCGATCATCTGCTGTTCGGTCGCGACCAGCGTCATCACAAACGATGCTGCACCAAAGATGCAGATCCCCCAGAGGAAGATCTTTTTCCTGCCGTAGATATCCGCGATCTTCCCGAACGGTACGAGGAACAGTGCTGATGCAAGGAGATACGCGGTCGCCACCCAGGAAAGGGCGATCGCGTCCATGTGGAACGCGGTGCCGATCGTGGGCAGGGCGATATTTACTGCCGAACCGTCAAACGGCGTGAGAAAGCCGGCCAGGATCGCGATCAGGAGGACGATGCGTTTTTCTGTCGCAGTTACCGGAAGAGCCGGTGTGCGGCAGATTGCAGGGACCTGACTCAGGTCGTCACTGGTGGCAGGGGTATCCGTTGGCATCGTTTAACACCCGGTGAAAGTGCCGGAGGCACACGTTATTATGATGGTATCAAGCGGTGATCCGGCAGGGTGACGGTACAGGAAATTTACCGCACACCGGCCGGGAGGGATCCGTTAGAGCACACCGAACCATGCGACATACGACATGACGACCATCACGACAACAAGCCCGATCAGGATCTTGTACCCGCACTTGTCGCAGATCCCAAGAAACGAGGGATGGCAGTCATGGCAGAATTCGGATTTGCAGATCCGGCAGGTCTTCTGATGGATATGGCCCGGATGGTTGTCGCAACACGTCATAACTCATCTGTTTTCAGTGAAATGGTAAAGATGTGTCGGATTGGGCTATATTTAGCGTCCCTGATGAGGTTACGTCCGGATCAAATCCCCGATAAGACGGACGACCCGGTCTTGTGCTTCATGGGTCGCGGCCTCATCAAATTCAACAGAGAGAGTGAGGATGTCCCCCTCGCAACACCCGGCCGGGAGCAGCGCGAGCGGCACATTCACCCGGAGATATTCGTTATCCGGTAAGACAAGGACGGCAAGCGTCTCACCAATACGATCGATGACGGCTTTCATCGGTAACGAACCCGTTCATACGGAGGGGAGCGCCCGTTTTACGAGGCTGGCGGCCGCGTGCGCTGCGTTTTTAAGAATATCGGTCTCGCCCGGGATCTCGCGCTCCAGCATCAGTATGCGGCCGTTGCAGATCGAGGTCTCCACGGCGGCCCCGCTACAGGAATAGACCAGATTGGAGGCGGCGTTGTAAAGCGGCGTGTTGCAGGGTATGCGGGTGGCGACAAGAATAATATCGGCAGGTGCGCCCGCAACAAGGGTCCCGGTACCAAGGCCCAGCGCCTTTGCCCCGTTCTTTGTCGCCATTTCCAGCGCTGCCGGTGCCGGGAGCATGGTCGGATCGTTCCAGAAGAACTTCTGGAGGAGCGCGGCGATCTTCATCTCTTCGAACATGTCGAGGTTGTTGTTCGATGCGCACCCATCTGTCCCAAGGCAGACGTTTGCCCCGGCCTTGACAAGCGGCGGGTAGGGCAGTGCCCGGTGGGTGGCTAGTTTCATGTTGCTAGCCGGGTTGTGCGAGACAGAGACACCCCGCTTCCCAAGGAGCACACATTCCGCGTCGTCCAGCCAGCACCCGTGCGCCGCGATGGTCCGGGGGGTCAGGATACCGCATTCATCCAGCAGGGCGGCCGGCCGTTTCCCGTGCTGCGAAATACAGTCGTTGACCTCTTTTTCGGTTTCGGAGATGTGGATGTGGATGGGAATATGCTGCTCCCGGGCAAACTCCGCGCACCATTTCAACCCTTCCGGCGAGACTGTATAGGGAGCGTGCGGACCGGCTGCAGCACGAATCCGCGGGTTGTTCATCCCTTTTATGTGGGCGGCAAACGCTTCCGTTGCCCGGCACTCATGCTCCCGTTTTTCTGCATCGCCAAGATCGATGAACCCGTAGCAGAGCACGGCGTGGATGCCGGCCTCGTCCACAGCTCTCGCGGCTGACTCCATCTGAAAGTACATGTCGTTAAAAGCTGTCGTGCCGGTCCGGATCATCTCAAGGCAGGCAAGTTTCGTACCCCAATAGACGTCATCGGCGGTCAGGTGGGCTTCGAGCGGCCAGATCTTCTGACTGAGCCAGTCCTGAAGAACCATGTCGTCCGCGTAGCCTCGCAGGAGTGTCATCGCTGCATGTGTATGCGTATTGGTGAGGCCCGGCAGTGCCAGTGCACCATCCCCGTCAATGATAAACTCCGCCTCACCCCGGTGCCGTTTGCGGATTTCAGGTCCGATGTCGGTAATGGTCTCCGCCGCGTCGATGAAAATGTCCACCGGCCGGGCATCGGTGACCACATTGGTGATGAGCACAGATTTTTTCTTTCCAAAGATATCGGTTGTATCCATCGTCGTCATTCCCATATTCCCCCGTTTTATCCCATCTGCCGGATGATCGATCCGACAATCTCTTCGGTCCGGTGCCGGAACGTCTTTGCGGTAGAGAGGATATGGTCGTAGGTGAGCACGTCCGTCCCAAGGCCGTTCGCGTAATTGTCAATCGTGCAGAGTGCGGCAAAGTCCATACCGAGTTCACAGGCAAGCGTTGCCTCCGAGGCGACCGTCATCCCCACGATATCGGCAACTTCTGAGAGTGCCGCTACTTCGGCCACCGTCTCGATCCTCGGACCCCGCGTCTGGACATAGACGCCCCCCAGCCGGGCTCCGGGCACGACCGTGGAGAGTTTCTCCGCAAGCGCCCGCGGGAGTTCCGGCCGGACATGTTCGATCTTGTGATCGTGGATGGACGGGATGTCTGTCATGCTGATGTAATCGGTCGGAATAAGGAGGGTACCGGGCGCAATCTCCTTTTTGAGCGAACCCGAGGAGCCGAACGCGACGATCCGGTCCACACCGGCGATTGCCATCGCCGCGAGGTTGGCCCGGAAATTGATCCGGTGCGGCGGCAGGCCGTGCTGGTGACGCATGAGGAACACTATTTCGCCGCAGAGGAGGTCGGCACTGCCAAAAGGTGTATCTACACTCTCCTTTTTTAAATCCGGCAGGGTTGAAAAGAGCAGGCTTGTCCCGCCGATAACACCGAGCATCAGGCACATCCCCCTGCATCTGTGCAGGAAGTCCTCCGGATGAATGAGAGCCGCTCCATGGATCTTCAAAACAAAGGTTGTGTGCCCCGGCACTAATACCTAGCGCAGGGGAATGCATTTTTACAACCATTAAACGTAAAAATATCCCGGCACCAATATCTTCCTATGGGCATGTTTGATACCGTCAGCGATGAGACAATAAAACGGGGTGAGTGTACGGATATCTATTTTATCCGCACCGAAGAGATCCTGCAAAAGGAACAGATCAACCCGCTCGTATCCATGGAAGTGACCGCCGCGGCGCTCCCGGACGCTTGGGGGATCGTCTGCGGTTTATCCGATGTGCTCGCGCTCCTTGAAGGCGTTCCGGTGACGGTCGATGCCATGCAGGAGGGGACGCTCTTTTACCCGGGCGAACCGGTCCTCCGTATCACCGGACGGTACCGGGACTTCTGCCGGTACGAGACCGCAATCCTTGGGTTCCTCTGCCATGCCTCCGGGATCGCGTCTGCGACTGCCCATATCATGTGCGAGGCAAAGGGCCGGCCGGTCTATTCCTTTGGTTCCCGCCGGCAGCACCCATCGATCGCCATGATGATCGAGCGGGCTGCGTGGATCGGAGGCGCGGACGGCGTCTCCAATACCTGCGCACCCCAGGGTATGCCGGTCGTCGGCACCATGCCGCACGCGATGGTAATGTGCTTTACCACGCCGGAAGATGCATGGCGGGCCTTTGATCGCGATGCCCCGGCCGATATCCCCCGGATCATGCTCTGCGACACGTACTGCGACGAGAAAACCGAGTCGCTCCATGCGGCCAAATGCGGTGCAACGTCAGTCCGGCTCGACACACCCCGCTCCCGGCGCGGAAACATGCGCTCGATCATAGAGGAGGTGCGATGGGAACTGGATTCGCATGGGTATTCCCGGGTGAAGATCTTCCTCTCGGGAGGAGTGACCCGGGAGGATGTGATCTTATACCGGGACTGCGTCGATGCGTTCGGGATCGGTGGGGCAATCGCAAATGCCCCCGTTGTCGACTTTGCCATGGACATCGTGGAGATCGATGGAGAGCCAAAGGCCAAACGGGGGAAACGGAGCGGGATAAAGCAGGTCTACGAACTCGTATGCGAAAAACACCGGACCCTGCCCGTGTGCCAGGTCCCTCCCGCAAACGCCGTTCCGCTGATCCGGCAGTATATCGTTGACGGTCATATCGTGCAGCAGTCGGACATGCAGGGGGCGCGAAAACGGGTGCTCGCATGGATACGCCGTTCCATGAAGACGGCCGGGGAGAAAAAGGAGCCGGCAAAAAAGAACGGGAAAAACGGCTCACAGAAAAAGCCACCCGCCGCCCTGCTCGAATGATGATCCCCTTCTCGGGAAAACAAGGTTCAGCCATCCAGCCAGTTTTAATATCCGCAAACATATCTGCATGCCAGCCACCTCAGGCGCAGTACCACCCAATTCTTTTAACCTATGCCGTGCAACAATGTTAGAGCGGGCCGGTAGATCAGTGGTAGATCGCTTCCTTGGCATGGAAGAGGCCGCGGGTTCAATTCCCGCCCGGTCCATGGTTCCACACCCTGTTTTTGCACATATTTTTATACTCACGGACTGACGGTATGTCCTGAGAGCATGCGTATCCGCGACCTGATCCTGCCCGAAGACCAGATCTTTTTTACCCTCTTTAAGGACATGGCTGAAAAGATCAAAGAAGCAGCGACGACCTTAAACGAGATCACCCACGAGCTTCCCGAAGGCACGGAAAAATCCCACAAGGTGCGCCAGCTCGAGCACCTCGGGGATGAAACGACCCGTCATATCTATGAGCACCTCAACGAGTCGCTGATCACGCCGCTTGAACCGGACGAGATCGCCCGTCTCGCCCCGGCCTTTGACGAC
>JACTVF010000485.1 GCA_019695435.1 Methanoregulaceae archaeon
CTGTTGATCGTTGTACCGGCCCTGCTGGTCGCGCTGGCGTTTGCACAGACTCCCGCGGTGGGCGGCAACACAGACCAGATCAAAGTTAAAGGCTGCCTGGGCGGCTCTGACGGTAACTACACCGTTGCGGAAGACAACACGGGCAAGATTTTCAAGATCATTACTAGCAGCGCTGATCTCAAGCCGTTTGTGGGCCAAGACGTAAACCTGATGGGGCAAAAAGCAGCTACTGCTGAGAACAGCCTTGCCGTTACGCAAGTGAACATGATCTCAGAACACTGCACTGCGGCCGCGGCTGCACCCGCTGCATCGGTCAGCGCACCTTCGGAGACTGTCAGTGCACCTGTGGCCGCCGCAGCCGCTGTACCTGCTGCCGCTGCACCAGTTGCACCTGTCAGCGCACCTTCCGGGACTGTGAGCACACCTCCAGCGGCCGCCGCACCGGCCGCTGCCACGGACGCGACTGCCAGCACGCCTTCGGAGACTGTCACCGCACCTCCGGCTGATGCTGCGGCACCGGCTGCCGCACCCGAGGCGACTGCCAGCAGCACGCCTTCGGAGACTGTCAGCGCACCTCCGGCTGCTGCCGCTGCAGCGGACGCGACTGTGAGCGCTCCCGCGAAGACTACCAACGCTGTTCACCGAGCGCGGCCGTCGGCTCGACCTGAGAAATCCGCAGAAACGCCTGCGGAAACGCCCGCTGCCGCGGCTGCACCCGCGGAGCCTAGCAGCACACCTGTTGCGGACGCGGCTGTACCTACCGCGCCCCCGGCTCCGGAGACCGCCAGTACCCCGGCGGCAGCTGCTACAAAGGCCTCCAGCGGCCGGTCTACAGCGATGTTGGTTGCTATTATCGTGGTGGTGCTCCTCGTAGGCGGAGGGGTTCCTCTTTACAACCGCTGGAAGAGACAAAGACTCTTGGAGGAGACGCAAGGCCAAAATCTCTCGTTTACGAAGGAAGCGAAATCCGATCCGGGCAAGAGCGACACGACCGGAGGCCGTAAAGCTGCCTAGCCTGAGTGCGGAGTAACAGAGTTTTGAACCGATCGCCGGCAGCAACTTGCCTTGCCGGCGATGCGCCAAATCGTGTAACAGGGATTTCTCGCCGACAATCCAAAACGAATGACTGCCGGTGGCTCCGTTTGTGCCTGCTTGCCGCCAAAAGTACTCGATGGAACCCCCGGCTCTGCTTCCTGCTCAATCGATTCAACAGGTTGCGTGTCGACGCCGAGGGCCACCCAAGTGCACCCGTTAAACCGAGTGAGCATCTTCTCCTCTTTCAGGTTCCCTGAAACTAAGTCAGCCATCTGAAGTTCTCTCCTCTTAGCGACTACAACCTTTAGGAGGTTGATAATGTTTGCACGCAATATCTCTATCCATCTGAAATCCAATATGCTCTCCGATTACACGCGGGTATTTGACAAAGACGTCCTCCCCTTGCTTCGCAAACAGAATGGGTTCAAGGATGAAATCACTCTCGCTGGCCCCGGCGGGGTTGATGTGACCACAATCAGTCTGTGGGAAAGCAAGAAGGATGCTGATACCTACAACACCAATACTTACCCGACAGTGTTGAAGACCCTTGCAAGATTCATCGAGGGAACGCCCCAGGTTCACACCTATGACGTCGTTAGCTCGACCTTCGAAATGCACGCCGTACTAGCGTAGAGGACACTCTGAGCCACTCGGCACGAGGAGGCGGCTTTATCGCCGCCTTCTCGAATCGCCATGCGGAAAATAGAACGCAATCGGGTCCAACTCTGTGGGGAACTTTAGGCATGGCGAAGCGCAAGTTTAGAATCGTGAAACGAGAGAATAATATTCCTGTGCTTAGTGTGTGTGAATGTTGCAACCGCGAGTTCATGGCGGATCGTGTGACTATAGACCGACCTCAGGATGCACACGCCTTCATCCAAAAACAGTTCGTCGCGCACAAATGCAAGCGCCTGGACGACACCCCATACAGGGTGCGCAGGGTGAGCGAAGGTACCGAAATCGCAATGCGCCCAGCCCATATCTGGGGCGCGTAAGACAGGCACAGGCACACCGGCGGGTCCACGCCATGGAAAGGGATCCTGACCAGACAGAGGTTCTTGGGTTACAGGTTGTAAGGGAACCTGCATGCTGCCTTAGGTAGGGAGCAAATGACAAACCAATGACAACCCTGGACGCTTACGCAGACGAGGAGTTGGAGCAGGAGATGGCTCGCGTGCTCGCGCATGCTCGTGGGGAAGTGCTGAACGACGCTGAGGTGCAGAAATTCCGGCAGCTGCACGAAGAGATTCTGCGGCGTCGTGCGGCATCAGGAAACGCCGCGTAGCGGGGCGAATTGTTAACTGATGCGATCAGGCCCATAACGCTTGAAGCCCGGTCGATGAGCGCTATCGGGATATTTCAACAGTTGCCCGTCTACGGATGGCTGGGAACCTTGATCGCGATTGTAGAACTGCGAAACCCGTCCCCCCTCCAAGAGACTTTGTGTTCGCCCGCTTCAGGAAAATATTTGCTTGTCGGTAACGCTTTGCCGAGCTCGTAGGACTGGCCAGCTTCGAGAGTCG
>JACTVF010000486.1 GCA_019695435.1 Methanoregulaceae archaeon
ATATGCCAGATACATCAACATCTGTATCTCCCCAATAATCTGCGGATTCAGCAGACAAGTCACCCCCAATGCTACATCATTAGTGAGAACAGTACTAACATTCTCTGCTAGGAGATTAGCATCCAATCCCCATTTCCCAAGAGCCTTATTCTCCTCTTTACCCGCCGTCCTAATCTCCTCAATAACCTCTCTCGTTAAATCATCAAGCTTTGTCATTCTTCCTCCTATTAACAAATCTTGATCGCGCGAATAACGGCTGATTTACCCCACCGCCCAGATGTTGTCCCACGGCAAATAATAGCATAGTTGCTACGCTCACTTTCTGGAACATCGTGTTGGCTTATCCCCTTTCCATTGCAACCCCTAGACATCCCCATGATGCCAGTCCATCTCATCTAATATAGATTCCATGGGTGCAGGTGCATCTACTGGAGTAGTGAATACGTGTGTGGCAACATATTCTGCATCGGACCCTGGAATCACACTCATCCGTGTCCACTCCGCTAAGTTCATCGTTTCAACCTTTTCCTTTTCCATACCGCCTCCACTCCCAACTCTCCTTAGCTACCCCAATTCTCCCCCACTATAACTATTAGGCTACGCGGTATCCGCGATTAGTGATCTCGCAGACCACAATCTCATCCTCGGGTTTGCCGCGACCGATGTGGGTCACGCCACGCTTCTCTGTGCACACCACCGGCCGAAATGCCACGCGGCCGAATCGCACGCCGCCGAGTCGGCCGGAGTTGTGGATCTGGTCGATGAGTTTCGCGGCCTCATAAATGGAATCAACTACTTCGCGTGGCGTCGTGTGGCAATGATGGAGCGGACCGCCGTAGTCGGCAAAGTCCCGGCCGTCGCCGCCGCTCTGGTACACGTCTTCGTAGACGGCATAATCGCCGCCAAGTTCACTGAGATCCCGCGCGGCAAGCGCTTCGCGGATCGTTTCGAGTGCGGTATTCATTTTCTCTCCTTTATGGACCTAACAGGTCCAATCGGCCCCCACTACAATATGCAGAGTGGATGAGACATACACCATATTGCTCCATCCATTCTGGCTATAAGCAGAGGGATGACAGATCCTACGTCCCCCTTTAGTTTCATAGCGCCCACTCTCACCAGCCCACTCTGGCGCGGAGTTACCCCCCACTACTTCTACTCTCATAGACGTTGACGTGTATAGATATCTCCGTGCGTCGCGCATCAACTTCTCTTTCATAACCACCTCCACTATCTACTCTACTCCCCTCAATCCCCCCTGTCAACCCTATTTCCCTACCACTCTTAACTATCTCACTAGCTATTTAGAGCTGTGCCATTTTTTCACACCTCCAGCGCTAAAAAGGCTACCCCATTGTTTTCAACAGAAGTAGCCTCTAAACTCTATACTACAACGCTAGTACTAGTACTGAACCTAATCTCCTCCCACCTCCTCCCCTCCAAACATCTCCTCCTGCCTCTCATCCCTCCCCACCTCCAACCTCACCCCCTCCGCCCACTCATCCAAAACCATCCCCACCAACACCCCCACCTTAACCCCTCTCCTCCCCGCCTCCTGCTTAAACTTATTAATAACCTCCCTCTCTACACATCCACATATTCCATACCTCCTCTTAGTAGGATCTGGCAACCTCTTATTAGCCATATTACTTCCTATCTAACTCACTTTCTACATCCTCTAAGCTAGACCCATCTGCACAATAATCATCATACTGTGTAGCATCATAGAAAGCGAATCCAGCCTCATACAACACACTCTCTAACTTAGTTTGATCCTCACATTCTATATAGAAATTAACTAGCGTTCTTTTCGCCATCTCTCACACTCCTTACACCCTTCTCTCTCATCTCCATTTCATCCTCACAATCGTCCATATTCCCCATATAATAAACTCTCCTGTCACAACAATCAACCCCCCTACAATCACCCCTACAAGAAACTTAATACTCCTAATCATCCCTATCAACACCATCCTTCTATATCTCTTAGCCTCCTCTCTTGCCTCTCTAACCTTTCCCTCCAATTCCTGTACATATTGCATTATGGGTATCTGCTCATTCGTTTTCCTCATCTCAATTAGCCTTTACACTCCTTACCCCCTTAACTCTCCACTTTGGCACTTCTGCTATTAGCTCGTCTAGCTTCTGTAAAGCTAACACTTTAATAAACTCCTCTCTACTAACCCAAACTTGCTTAGGTCCAACCTCTATAATATAATGATAACTAGATGGTTCCTTGCATTCAGAGTTGTTACACTCAAACCAACCTAATCCTAACACAACCCCTGTAGGATGTATACACATACTCCCATCAATATCGGTGAAGCAAATATAATTTCCCAATAATCTAGGCTCTATCATAATGATTCACTTTTAACCTCCACTGGAACCATAGGAGGATCATACCATCTTCCTCTCATTGCAATAGTCAAGGCACTAACTAATGCTATACCAGTCTCATAATCAATCTCAATTGTGTAAACATCTCCTCTAGATACTTCCCATGTTATTTTCATATCTCAACCTCCTGAATCCCCTCTTTAGTCAAAGCCAAC
>JACTVF010000487.1 GCA_019695435.1 Methanoregulaceae archaeon
AGTCATCAACTTGTACACTGTACTTATAGCCTTGAGGAACAGTTTTCATCTCTACCCTCTCAATGCCATAGCCCCAACTATTAACCCTACCCCCACAATCCCCAACACAACCGGATCACTCCAATCCACTCCACCTACCACACTATCTAAGCTGCTTCCATCACCCTCGGTAAGTGATGTATCTCCCGTGATAGAAGCAACTGAGGGTTTCCCATACTACTCACAACACTAGCTATATAATTCTGAGTCTCTGCATAAGGTGGAACCCCCCCATACTGTGCTACCGTCCCTGGTCCTGCATTATACGCTGCCAATGCTAGAGTAGTATCCCCATTATACCTCGCTAGTAACTGAGCTAAATACCCAACTCCTAAGTCAATATTTGTCTGAACATCATTGATATCCTCCCCCGGAAAACTACTTGGCATAAGTTGAAACAATCCCACTGCCCCCTCTGGACTAACTGCATTGGGATTCATACTACTCTCTACCTTAGCCACTGCCAGAGCCAAATTGGGATCTAACCCCACATTGTTAGCGGCACTCACAATACTAGCTGTGTAATCCATATTCTAACCCCTATCAGTACTCTTATCTAAAAAGGTATCCAACCTGTTCCTAACTCTCTCAATCTCTGCTGTCAACTCTCCTAACTTAGTATCTACCTTAATAATAGTAGCAGAGTAACTATTAAGTGCTCTAACATCCGTCTCTAACAACTGTATCCTGGTCTCCCTCTGCCTCCACTCTTCTACATTTCTATTCACTATCCTAAAAATGGAGTAGAAGATACTAATTATGGTAATTACTTGTAAGCCTAGAGTAAGTAGTGATGTAATGTTCATATCCCCTAGAAAATCCCTTCTGTCTGTGCCTCTAGCCTCATGGCTCTAGCTCCTCTTCATACTCTTCTTCATATCTCTTTTTCTTCCCAAATACTAGAGTATACCCATAATACAAAACCATCCCCATGACTAGAGCACTCATAAACTGTTGCATATTATTTCCAACAGTCCATCCCTGTACCTCATTCTGAATGACAGGACTCATAACTTAAAAAGCTAGAGCTGGTTTTCTCTTACTCCCTCCACTCCCTCTACTCTTCCCCTCCAACCTATCCGCCCTTTCCCTCAACTCACTAGCCCTTCTCTTTCTACTACTCTCAATAGAAGAAGATATCCCCCTCTTAGCACTCCTAGTAGTATGGAACATGCTAATAAGGGCATAAAGCCCAACTCCTATACAAACATACTCCCCAACTCCCCAGGTTGAAAAGTCTGAACTTGCAAACAAACCTCCTAATATACCTGTTCCATCAAATAACCCACTAATCCCCTTTCCATACCCCTGAAACCCACTCTCTAAGTTAGCCTTCATAGTCTGAATCAGAGGATTTTCATCAAACCCTGGGTTGGGAATATTCATCGCCAGCCTATTAGCAATACTATGCTCATTAGGAGTAGGTCCAAATCTATTATCCGCCTGTGCTAACATCTATTTCTCCTTCCCCTTCTTACTAAGACTCAAAGCCCCCGTCAACAAGCTAAGCGCCACAACCCACGTAACAGGATTAAGTAAGATAGGAATCTGCTGTACCAACTGTTGAGTACATCCTCCACAACCTTGTAACATACTATTTCAACCTCCTACTTCCTGCAATCATCAACCCAATCCCATACTCTATCAATTCTCCCCCAGTCCTACTCCAAGGTTCCCCACTTCCAGCCTGACTAACTTGATACCCCGCATAAAAAGCCATAGCTCCTAAACTATAAGGTTCTGGTAGCACTCCACTAATCCAACCCATTAAGACATGAATCAAACTATACCAATCGCTAAACAAATCCACATTGGCAGGATGATCGTTGTCAAAGCTAGGGGAGATATCTATTATCATATAACATCTTTCAACAAAACTACTCCCCCTACAATAACTCCAATCCAAACCAAAGTAGAAGGATTTAGAAAGCTACTAAGGTAATCAACATTACTAATAGTTTCTCCACTTCCATAAGTATCAACCCCTAACGCTGCATCAGTCAATGGATTACTAAGTGCCGTAGGATTAGAAGCTGTTGGTCCTGCTAACTGCGGATTAGAAGGATTCCAGCAACTAAGATTAAAAACATTACTCCATAAATCACAATCAACCCAACTCCCATCACTATTCTGCTTCCATGTAGCCCCCAATCCTGCAATCACTGAAACCTCCCCCTACTATGATGCCCCCCCCCTTTCATAGCATACCAAGCAACCAACCCAACTCCTCCCACTACCATAATCTGCTCATCCTGACTTAACCCATTCCACCATGCCGTAACATCAAACCCACCTATAACAATATCCCCTGTCACTACCGTAGTCTCATTAGTTGTACTAGTAGTTGGAGCAACTACCTGACTTGCTGTATAAGGATCAGTACATCCCCCATTCATCTGATAAACACTACCCGTAACTGAGTCAGTATAAGTCCCATAAACTCCACAAACACTTTGAGCCTCTATATAACTCTCACTAGGAGCTTGTCCCATCCCCAAACATCCTAGAC
>JACTVF010000488.1 GCA_019695435.1 Methanoregulaceae archaeon
TGAAATTAAACCATCATTTGTACGATCAGATACATCCAATATCGCAGCCCCATTCACAATTTCATCGAAATTCCAATATCCTGTTGGCCAGCTTCATTTTTCCCCAATTCGATCCCTGAGCCCACTGATGGTTTTAAACGGCGAATCGACGATCAGCATGTTTGAGATCCAATCCGGGATTTTTCCTGCAGGATCAACATCACCTTCAAGTATGACATGAGTCATTTCTTTACCGGCAGGCATTATGGTCCATGACTGATGGTATTCTTTAATGCGTACCATGTCATTACGTTCGGGAATTACCCCAATAAGCGAAACTGCATTAATCTTGCGCTCACCGGACACCGAATCTATAGTGATTGTAACATCCACGCAAAGGTCACGGTCAGTGACAGGCCAGGGTAAATTATACACCAGATAGTACTGCGCTCTTTTGTTTTTTTCATAAAGCAGCACTTTTTTCTGTGTGATGCTCTTATCCCACCAATCAGTATTGTTGACATCTTCCAATATGGCGAAAATATTTTCTACCGGTGCATTAATGTCGGTGATGCCTCTGAAAGATTTCAGGGACTTCCCGGCTTCCTTGCGTGTATATATTTTTATACTATCCCTTTCTTTAACAAAATCCCAGGATTGTGCTGCCATCGAACATGAAAGCATCAGGGCAAAGAAAAACATTATGATGAAGTTAAATTTATTGAGTTTCATAAAACTTGAGTTTTATTCATTGATTCAAAGGCCGGATATGCTGATCATATCCTCAGATCGCGCTCTTGTGCCTGCACGATCACTTCCCTATGCAATATAGCATTTCAACACCTCTTAAGACATAATTTTCCCCCCCGATTGCAGCTGATGCCCAGAATTTATCGTTAAGTCTGTTTTCAGCCAGCTTCTCAAATTTATATCCCGCCTTTAATACACGCGTTACTCCTTTTTCATCACAGAAAAATATTTTGTCCTTGCAGGCCCATGGAGAAGACCACACAGCAGCCGTACCATTGATTCTTTGCCTGTACAGCTGTTTCCCGTCAGCGGCATTTATGCAGGTGATATCTCCGCTGCCTCCGATATTATAAATCAGGCCTTTGTACAAAAGCGGCGAACCGCTTCCGGTTCCGGCATCGGGTGTCGACCATTCAATATATTTGCCTGTAGTCTCTCCGGCTTTAAGAGAGATATCCCCTTCGGCACCCGCCTTTACGGCATAAATCAATGCTTTCTTTTCCTGGCCGCCTTCGTTGCCGATGTAAAGATGTCGCCTGTCGGCCACAGGTGAAGGGATGCACTGTTCACCTCCTGCCATTAGTTCCCATAGAATCTTCCCTGTTTTAGGGTCATATGATCTGACCGTCTTGCCGCCTGCGACCAATTCTGTCCTTAAACTGTTTTTCCAGATGACCGGGGTGCAGTAGTTGGTTTTCTCCTGCCGTGCCATTCTCCATATCTCGTCCCCCGTGGCACCGTCGAGAGCTACGATATATGAATTGACTTCATTATCAACCTGTAAATACAGGATCCCATTATAAATAACCGGAGATGAACCTGTTCCCCATCCCTGCTGGGTGCCGAATGAGCCCAGGTCTTTTTGCCAGAGGAGACTGCCATTCATATCATAGCAAAACAGCCCGGTCATGCCAAAATATGCAAATATCCTCTTACCGTCAGTGGCCGGTGTTTCAGATGCGTAGGTATTCATAGGGTTCTTGCCGACCTTCGGATGTCCTTTAAATGCGACACGATTCCAGATTTCTTTGCCTGTGTTCAGGTCAACACATGTAACTTCCCAGCGATATATGTCCTGCTTAAATGTTGTGTCAGTATCCTGCGGGGGCGGGCCCATTGGTCTGCCATGTCCTTGTTGAGGAACCTGGCCGGGTCTTTCTCCGGGTCCTTCCTGTCGCTGGTTCTGTCCCGGACCGGTTCTGCCCTTGTCTCCTTCCCCGGGAGGTTCTCCCATTGGCATTTGTTGCTGTTCCTTTACCTTTTCAGGGAAGGCGGATGATATAAAAACCCTGTCACCCCATATTACCGGGGAGGACCATCCGGTGCCTTTAATCTTATATGTCCACTTGACATTTTTATCCTTGCCCCAGGTATCCGGAAGGTTTATGCCGGTGGAGATCATGTTGCTTTCCTGGCCCCTGAACTGGGGCCAGTTTCCCTTTTTTGAACAGGATGTAATGGCTGATGATATAATCACAATAGCAAAAACTGCTGATGCTGGCTGGCGAAGGATTTTCATATTTAAAAATTTTTAATTGGATGTTAGGATATAAAAATAATCGTTTCCAATTAATTTATAAATAAACGTATTTGCATGTCTGTAATATGCCTGGCATCTTTATCTATTCCATGACAATCGGGAAATCATGTCCGATTGAAAAGGTGCTGGGGAACTGCCTGTGACGGATCAGATTATATGATACCTCCGGCACCTGGTCGTCGATATATGACTTAATTTCATAAACAGTGATCTTTGAATCGGCTGGCGCTCCATCAGCCTTCCCGCTCAGACCTTCAAGCAGCACGTAAGT
>JACTVF010000489.1 GCA_019695435.1 Methanoregulaceae archaeon
CGCATGCCAATACGTTTGTCGTTCTTCTTTGCGAGATCGAAAACCAGCTTTAGATAATCAGGAAACTCCAAGCGCCCGGGGTGCGGCTGAATCTCCCGCCATGTGGGACGAATATAGAGCTGTTGGCCAAGAGGAAATTTAATCAGGTCCTCGATGGCTTGCGGAATGTTGTCTGACTTGATCTCCTCCGTGCCCATATCTGCAGTGATGTAAGTGACCAGCCCTTTGCCATAATTGGGCACGACGTCTTCCGAGGGAATCGTGGTCATGACTACTTCATCGCTGGGAATGGCGGCGTCGGGAGGAAATTGCGGAAAAGGCCCCTGATTAAGACGGTCCTTGACTTCGGGGCCGGAGCCGAAGTCGTACTTGCCCCAGTTGTGAGCGCGCACGAGGGCGTGCGCCGTGTTCGTGCCCAATTCAGCGGCCGCTGCCAGCACAGCACTAGTTTTTAAAAAGTCTCTGCGTCGCATTCAGAGTTCGCCCTCGTCGGCAGAACTAGAAGTGCAACTTCAAAGCAAACTGAACCTGCCGCTGCGGTATCACCGTAGACGTGATCACGCCCGCGGCACCGGGCCCGTCTGTGATGAAAGGATCCGGCTGCGAAAATACCGCGTGATTAAAGGCATTAAAGAATTCTGCGCGAAACTCAAGGTTCGTCTTTTCGGTAAAGTTGAAGAATTTGCGCAGGGACAGATCTGTGGTCTTCTCTCCCGGTCCTTCCAGAATGTTTTTGCCCGCGTTCCCAAAACATCCATTCGGGCAATTGGGGACAGGAAAGTCGTTGATGTTAAACCACTGACTCGGGCTGGGATGAGCGAGGTGGCCGTTACCAGTTTGATTGGAGCGCTGCAGCCCGGGAGAGCCTGTATTGCTTGGGTCAAATCCGATTTGTGGCGAGAAGGGGAATCCCGAACGCAAGATGACAATTCCTCCCACGTGCCATCCGCCGAGAATTGCGTCAAGTACGCCGCCCTGGTCTAAGAATTGGCGTCCCTTTCCGACGGGCAGCTCGTAATCGACACTATTCACCCAGCGCTCGCGATTGTCGAAATCTGCCAGCCCTTTTTCAGCCCTGATGTTGTAACTGTCTTGCGGCCAGGGAGAATTGCAGCAAATTTCGGGTTGGTCGTTGATGGCTTTGCCGAAGGTAAACGCACTCAGGAAGTAGAGACCGTGGCCGGTCCTCTTCTCGGCCTTGAGCTGAAACGCATGATAAGTAGAATTTCCTTGATTCAGGATTGAGGTGAAAGTTCCGAACTGGCATGTCCCTGGTGGCTGGCCGACGATCTGGTCGCAATACGGCGCCAACGTCGGATCATAGATAGGCTGTGGCGTAGGAATCTGATTGAGGTCGCGAAGGACCTGAAGGTGCGTACCCTTGGTCCCAACATAAGCAGGGCTGATTACAATCTGCCCCGGCAGCTGGTATTCGATGTCGACGTTCCACTGATCATAAACCGACGTCTGGGGATTCCAATCCTGGCTGGTCACGTTCGCGAATCCTGCATTGTCGGGATTGAGAAGGCCTGAGAATCCAGTCGCCAAGTTGACCGGCGATTGGTGTACTCCATCACTGTTGAATGTGGGCTCGAAGAAGAATGGGAGATTGTAGTCAACCTGCAACGGGTCGCCGGTGCGAATCTCGTAAAAGACAAAGAAACGCCCATATCCGGCACGCACGACGAATGGTTTGGATCGGAATGGGCTATAAGCCAAGCCGACACGCGGCGCGAAGTTGTCCTTGTGGGGTGTCGCGAGTTTTTCCGGGTAGCCGGGAGTGCCGGCGGGAACAACAATTCCCTTGGTGTAATCGAAATTGCTTGCGTGATTATGGGCCTCATAGACAGGCGTGGCATAGTCGTAGCGCAAGCCAAGATCGAGTGACAGCTGCGATGTAGCCTTGTATTCGTCCTCAACAAACGCGCCATATGTGTGCTGGCGATTGCCGAAGTATGTGACTGTCGAAATAATCGATGAAACCGGGATGCCCAAAAGCATGTCGGCCACGCCGTCGCCGGTGCCATCCAGCGAGCCAGCATCAGAGGTGAATTGCCCGCTGAAGGACAAGTTCCCGCGAGGCTGTCCAATTTGCAACAGATTGAACTGGTCAAAGCGGAATTGTGGTCCCACTTTGATCAGATGTTTTCCGCGAACAAGGCTCAACGTGTCATTGATCTGAATGGCTTGGCTTGTGCTGCGGGTAGGCGTAAACGTTGGTTCACCTAGTCCGGCATATGCGCCGGGTGCGAACCACGTCAGTCCATTGACCAAGGGATTATTGGGGACACCGGGCACCTGCAGCCCGAGTGCGGGATATTTTTGACCGTAGCTCGGCGAGTTAGAGATGTAACGAACGCGGTTGAAGCCTGCGCGCAATGCGTTCACAGTGTTTGGATTTATTGTGTCGGTCAAGCCTAGTACCAGACCCTCTGCATTTAAAGGCCGATTCCCGGTGTTGTAGCTACCTCCGTCGGCAATTCCTGAAAACACCGGCGCCTGAAAACGAATGTCATGGATGTAGGAAAATCGTTGGAAGA
>JACTVF010000490.1 GCA_019695435.1 Methanoregulaceae archaeon
TATGCAGCAGTTCTGGCTGGTACCGAATAGCGAGTGGTGGTACCCGATGTGGGAGCCATTCGTGCGGCGCTTCAGCAAGGTACTCTGCAAGACCAAGGACTGCCTGCGGCTATGGACGCCGAAGGTCGGGGCGGTCGCCACCTTCATGGGCTTTGAGGCCAACGACTTCTACAAGCCAGAGATGGTGGAGCGGAAGAAGATATTCCTGCACTTGGCCGGGAAGAGCGAGACGAAGAACACGCTGGCGGTGGTAGCCGCGTGGCGGCAATTCCGCCTGCCGTATCCGCTCATCATCTCGGCGTTCAAACCGTGCATTATGAACCTCTGCCGGAACATTCCGAACGTGACGCTTGTGACGCGGTTCGATGAGGCGCAGGTCCGGCGGGTGATAAACGAGTGCCAATTCCACATCATGCCTTCCAAGTATGAAGGCTACGGGCACGCTATTCACGAGGCCCTTGGCTGCGGCGGCGCGGTGCTGACCACGAACGCCCCGCCAATGAATGAGTTCTCTGGGCTAGATGCTCGGCTCTTAATCCCGGTGGAAAAGACAACACCACGGCCCCCGCTGACTTACTTTTACGAAGTAGGTGCAACAGGTGTGGCGCAAGCAGCTAAACGTGCGTGGGAGATGCGCGACGACACACTTGCTGCGGTCAGTGAGAATGCGCGACGGGGTTTTCTTGAAGACCGCGACGCGTTCCGCTTGGCGTTCGACAAACTGGTGACCCTATGAAGCTATGGAACGGTGGCAAAGGCGCGGTATCGCTGACCTTCGACGATGGCTTGGCCTGTCAGGCCGAGCAAGCGATTCCAATGCTGAATGGCCATAACTTGTACGGTACGTTCTTCATTGTAGCGAAGAACCTCAGCCGCTGCACCGACTTGTGGCGGGCGGCTGCAAAGTCCGTCCACGAGATGGGCTCGCACTCCTTCGGGCACTTCAAGGCCCGGCTGGTGACTACTGACGAGGGGCGCTATTCGGAAACCGTTCTCTCCAAGGCGGCCATCGAGAGCACGCTCGACACCAAGGTTGAGTCGTACGCCTATCCGTACGCCATCACCGACGACCCAATGATGGCGGCGGTCTGCAAGGTTTACAAGCAGGCGCGGGGCGGGCACTGCTCGCCGGGGCAGCTCTTCCTTCGGCCCACTCCCGACACGAACATGTTCCTTACCCGGAGCATGAATATGTGTGCCGGGAACATCGACAGCGCCTACGACCTAATCAACACAGCGCTGGCGTCCGGTACGTGGCTCACGTTCATGTTCCACGGCATCGGCGACGCTACGCAGTTCGACAACATTTGCGCTGAAAAGTTTGAGACGTTCCTCACGCATCTGGACGTAGCAAGAAAGCAAGGGCTGTGGGTGGGGACCTACGGCGCGGTTGCGCAAAGCATGCGTGACAACTGGAGGAAGTAAATGCGCGACATCGTTCTCATCCCGTGCTACGCACGCCCGGACTACTTATGGGTGTGCCTCGAACACATCGAGCGCTCGCTGCGGTCGAACTACCGACCGGCGCTACCGCTGGAGGTTTGGGTCATCCAAGACCGGCATGAGAAGCCGATTACTCCCTACCTCGAAGCGGAGCGTCTTGAGACCCCGAAGGTTGTGGCGGCCTTCGCGGACAAGATGAACATCCGCTTTACGGAGCGGCAGCCGCATCCCTATTGGGGCAATCCGCTCAACTTCCTCGAAGCATACAAGGAAGCGTACGCTACCGACGCCCGGTATGTCTACCTCATCGAGGACGACGTGCTGGTGGCCCCGGACTTCTTCCGGTGGCATGAATGCGTGCAGGCTCGCGGCGATTACTTCGTGACTGTGGGCTGGCGCTGCATCCGCAACAAGAGCGTGCTGCCGTCCAACGACCCGACCGCGTACATCGAGACTACCGTCGACTACTCCAGCATCGGTGTTTGCTGGCGACGCGAGAACCTCGCTGCCATTGTTCGGCACGCGCGGCCTGAGTACTACAAGGACTTGACCGGCTACACGCATCAGAACTTCCCGAACAACCCGATACCCCGTAACCAGTGGACGGAGCAGGCCGGGCTCATCATGCGGGAGTTGCTCCAGAACAAGGACAGCCGGACCGTGGCGTGGCCAAGCCTGCCACGTTGCGCCCACGTGGGCGCTTACGGGTACCACCGACCACAGGGCCAGCGGTTCCCCGGAAGCCTTAAGGAGCGCGTCGTGGCG
Organism: Methanoregulaceae archaeon; assembly: GCA_019695435.1. Lineage (GTDB taxonomy): Archaea > Halobacteriota > Methanomicrobia > Methanomicrobiales > Methanospirillaceae > Methanoregula. The sequence continues at coordinate 2,209 of JACTVF010000490.1, forward strand.
CTACGGCAGGCGTTCCTCGATGCAGGTAAGCTGGCAAGGATGGTGCACGACCCGTTCAAGGACATCGAGCCACTGCCGGTGGTACCGGATTGGAAGCCCGAGGACCTGCGGGTGGTCCAGTCTCTGAAGTGGTGCGGGAGGATAGGCTAATGCCTGGACCCATCATAGACGGGCTACTGACGCGTTTGCATGCGGAAAAGAAGCGACCGCTGGTCATAGTCGAAACGGGAACAACCTTCCTTCGCCAGCGCTGGCCGATTGGCTCTTCCCCGGAGAACCGGAGCACGGTAGTCATCGCGGAATGGATACGTACCTTCGGCGGTCACCTC
>JACTVF010000491.1 GCA_019695435.1 Methanoregulaceae archaeon
CGCGACCCCGACGACGGTACAGCTCTATCCATTCATTCCGACTCCGTCCACCATACAATTCGCCGACGCCATTCTCGCCCAGGCGGTGGTCAGTTTCAACTTCACGAACTACAAGGCGTTCGCTGTATCGGTGCTAGGGGAAGCGGCTGTAGCCGACAACCTCATCATACAGAGGAACATGGTCGACGCTGTCCTGGGGCAAGCTACCATGACGGACGCTACAGCGATTCAGCGCGCCATGATAGACGCCATCGTCGGCACCGCAGCTCTGACAGAGCTGATGACGGTCGCTCGTCCCATGTCGTTCTCCGTCAACGGTCAAGCGTCACTCGTCTTCGCGTGGACAGTGTATCAGGGGTTCATCGCTGGCATCCTTGGACACGCCACGATGACCGATACGATGGTCATCAACCGAGGAATGACGGACAGCATCCTTGGCACGTCCACGCTGGCCGATGCTATGCGCGTTCAACGGAGCATGGTTCTCCCCGTCCTGGGCCAAGCGACCATGACGGACGCGCTCAAGGTCGGCAGAGCGCTCGCTGATGTCGTTCTGGGTCAAGCTTCCGTGACGCCTACCATGAAAGTGGCACGGCCTCTTGCGACTTCCGTTATCGGAAGAGCGTCCGTGACCGACGCTATCGACATCACCAAGGGGTTCCTTACTACCATCTTGGGAACTGGCAACTTGACGGAAGCGCTCGCGGTCGCTCGGCGCATGCTGACGAGCATCGTAGGCAAGGCGAGTATGTCGGACACGATGGGGGTCTCGAAGAGTCTCGTTCTGCCGGTAGCTGGTCATGCGAACATGACGGACAATCTCATCGTTGCTCGTTCCATGGCGGACGTCATCTTGGGTCACGCGCTCATGTCGGATGCTGTCAGCATCGCAAAGGGGTTTACAGCCGGCATCGTCGGTAAGGCGTCGCTCACCGAAAACCTCATCGTTGCACGCGCTCTCCAGATGGTCGTAGCCGGCAAGGCGACCGTGGCGGACCTTCTCTCTATCGAGCGAGCGATGGAGGACGGTATTCTTGGCAGCGCGACCATGAACGATGCGATGGGGCTCGTGAAGAGCCTCTCTATGCCGATCGTCGGGCAAGCGAATATAGACGCGACGCTCGGCACAAGCCGCCCGCTCGTGGTGGCCATCAACGGGCAAGCTGTCGTCGTGGCCTCGATAAGCGCCAGCGGGTTCGCCGTATCCGTCGAAGGGCAAGCGACGCTCGACGCGGCGGTCGCGATAGCGCGTGCAGTCAGCGCTGCCATCGGAGCGCATGCTGTCGTCACGGCGGACCTCACCGTGACGGGCGGTTCCGTCACTGTCGAATTTCAGGTGTCGATTATCGGCAGAGCGACGATTGGTAGTAGCGTGCAAGTCGTCCGTTCCATGCGAACGGGTATCGTCGGTATGGCGACTTTGACGGAGCAGATTGCTCTCGCAAAGTCTTTTGGGCTTGTCATTGATGGCCAAGCCTTCCTCGAAATGACACTGGACGTAGAGAAGCCCATGAACAATCCACTCTTGTATAACGCGGCGTACAGTGGTTATGTAGGCGGAATCGCGCTCGGCCGTTCGGTGACGAACGAAGACCCGTACGCGTACGAGCTTCTGCAAGAGGAAGCTATCACTTTCGGCAAACTGATAGACTCCTTCATCGAGACGATACCGGGGCTCACGCAATCGCAAGTCGACCTGATGAACAGTATCGTCTTCGGGGTCATCGCAGAGAGGGACGCCACGTCATCGGCGTCCAACTCTACGCTGGCGGCCATCGTCGCAGCCATCTTCCAGGGAACAGTGAGCGGGCTGGTTTAGCGGTATCTTTACCGGTAAACTCTTCTTCTCCAGCCGCTTCATCTCGCGCTGAATGTACCAGACCGCCTTCTGCAAGTCTTTGACCGGAACGCCATCCTTCAGCCCTGCGCGCCAGAGATACTTGATGGCGTTGCCGACGTTGAAGTTGTGATGCTCGGTGATGGTAATACACTCCACGCCGCTAGGATGAGACGTGTAGTGCGAAGGATGGTTGACGTCATCGTTCGACGCTTCACTCTTCTGGTCCAATAGAACCGAAGGATCGACATTGAGCACTTGACCGAACCTTAGCGCGATGTGGTCGGTCATTGCCAGTCTCCCATCCTCGAAATGTCGAATTGACGAAGGAGAATACCCTGTCAACCCGACGAGGTTTTGGACTGACAGACCTTGGAGTAACCGAATCTCACGAAGCATCTTGCCAGGCGTCATCACCACGCGCGCCTTACTTTCCACTGTAGCCATGTTCCTTCAAGTCCTTCCGGAGCATCAAAGCTCCCGCTGAAAAGTTTGCTCCGTCACGGACGGCAGAAATCAAGTGGCTGATTCCATATCCGTACGGCTCCGTGTGACCGAACACTCCGATGCTCTCTCTGCCTTTCGGAGAAACCATCGCGACGACCTGGACGTGGTTCTGTTGCTCCACGTCTCCCGATACCAGATACCGCTTGCGAAACGTCAACAGCTCGCCCCGTCGCGTGATGCGCAGCCCGCCGTG
>JACTVF010000042.1 GCA_019695435.1 Methanoregulaceae archaeon
GCTTCGAGGATCATGCTCTGGCGCAGTCCTTCGGCCTTCAGGATTGCGGAACGTTTCTCCCCGTCAGCACGCAGGATTGCCGCCCGCCTCGCCCGCTCTGCGGCGGTCTGTTCGGTCATCGCGTTCTTGACAGCCTCGACCGGATCGACTTCCTTTATCTCAACCCGTTCAACTTTGACACCCCACTGGTCGGTCTCGCGGTCGAGAATATCCCGGAGCTTGGTGTTGATAACATCCCGGTTATAGAGAACTTCATCGAGTTCCATGTCCCCGATGATGCCACGGAGGCTGGTCTGCGCGAGCGCGACAGTTGCCAAACGGTAGTTGGAAACTTCAAAGTATGCCTTTTCGGGATCGATTACCCGTACATAGACGATCGCATCCACATTGGTCGGCGAGTTATCCTTGGTTATGACTTCCTGCTTTGGAACCTCCATGACCTGGGTCCGCAGATCAAGTTTTGTCACACCGCTGACAAAGGGGACAATCCAGCGAAAACCCGGGTTCATGCGCCCGATATACTTCCCGAGCCGGATCTGGAGACCCTGCTCGTACGGCTGGATAATCACGACACCTTTTGCAAAAATGACGACGATGACTAGGATCAAAAATATCGTAATCAGCGTCTCAATAAACACCATGGTTTAGTTTACCTCCTCTACGACGATATGTACACCCTCTGAATCAATTACCCGGACGGTTTTACCGGTGGGAATGACTGGGCCGGTCGAATGGGCGCTCCATTCTGTAGTGCCGATGCGGACTTTTCCTTTGATGGTTGTTGCATCGATATCAGCAATAACCTGTCCCTCCTTACCAATAAGCGAATCCCGGCTGATCGTTGTCGGACTGCCATCCGGTGTGATCCTGCTGTATATCCAGACGGTCATTCCGGCGGCGCAGAGGGCAACGGCTACGCCGATAACAACCCCCCAGCCGGAGTTAAAGATATCAACCCCCAAAAGGAGCAGTATCCCCAGCATGATCAATACAGTCGCCGGTACTGTGGCAAAAAACCCCGGGCTGTGCACTTCCACAAGGAGCAGGATGGCTCCCATGATGATAAGGATCCATCCAAGGGCAATCCCTTCAAGGAGTACCATGAATAGTGAATGGTATGTGCGGATAAAATTCTATGGAAGTATGAAGGTTTTCGGGAGGTCGGGATTGTCAGGAAACTCATGCACGGAGCAGTGCAATCTTGGAACCAACCGTGACACCGGCTTCTTTTGCAACCGGCAGGCATTTTGCCGCCATCAGGTATGCGATGGGGGGGAGGTCGTTTCGCTCGAAGAGGGATTCGAAATTTGCCATACCCTTTGCGATGATCAGCGTGCAGCGGGAGATGGCCTCTGAAAGGACGGGAGGTGCCTCTTCCGTACAGAGGCCGATCTCGGCGCCAGTGCAGTTTGTGGTGAGGCAGTCGACAATGCGATCCAGCCCGAGCATTTTTGCATCTGCAAGGGTTGCATCGTTGAGCATTGGCAGGGCTTTGACCGCGAGCGTGACATGGGCTCCCCGGGATTTCAGGTACTGGATTAAGAGCCGGTCAAAAACGATCTCACCGCAGTTGTCGCTTAAGTAGACGACCCGTGACGCGAGGGGCAGGATCCGGTCGGTGTCGTCAATGGCGAGCCCATTATCGAATTCCTCACGGAAAAATGCGGAAAAGTTGCTCGTGACCGTATGCCCCTTGACCCCGTAATCAAAGGTGTTGCCGATCACCGCGGCAAGCACGTAGTCCCGGAACGTGTGCAGGTTTTGTCGGACTTCTTTACAGACCGCGATCGCTTCGGCATTCCCTTGGTCTTTGAGGAGGGAGAACGGATCGGAGGTACCGAGCAGTTCATATGCACGGTGGTGAATGCGGCTTGCAATCTGGGGATGTGTCAGGAGTTCGTCCCTGATCGCCAGAAGATACGAGCGGCAGGATGATGAAACCTTTTCTGTTGTTACCGGGTCGGCCCCGACAAGTCTGCACTCGAGCTCGACCCGGGTGATCAGGCAATCGATACACGTTTCCGTAATCTTCACGGCCAAAACTCCAAAAAACAACAGCGATAATGGGGCCATCGCGATTTGAACGCGAGTCAGAAGACCCCCAGTCTCCTAGGATGGCCAGGCTACCCTATGGCCCCGCTCTCTTACTATTCGCATATATTCCATATCTATCTTTCTTGTTTTAGAAAAAAGCAGCAGAGACCGGCAGGACAAAAATCAGGGACCGGTTCGCTTGAACTCCACGACTTTCAGGATCAGGGTGTCGAGTTTATGATCGCTAATCTTTAGCTTTCCTTTGATCAAATCGATATCACAGAAGATCTGCGGACTCCGGACATACATCCGGTAGATGATGAACTGCCGGGTGACGATCCTTGTACCAAATAATACTGCCATGCAACTTTCAAATGCCGGATTCATGTACCTGACTATCAGTGCCTGGTATATGCAGGGCTGTTGTTACTTTCCGTGTAACGGGCGGATTGTGCCAGAAATAAAAAAGATATGTATATATGGTGTCATCTGAAATTATGAAATATAGTTATTAGTGTGGCACGGGAGCCATAGCCATGTTAAAAGATAAAATTGCGGTGATTATAGAAAAAATACGGGCAATTGATGGAGTGACGGCATGCGCCCTTGTGTCACGGGATGGTATCATTGCCGGGAAATATTTTGACCGGGAACTTAATGAACCATGGTTTGGTGCTCTCGCTGCGACTATTCTTGCATCTGCGGAGTCGGCAGGTAACGTTACCGGAATGAAATCCCTTGCAACGGTTACGATACGTGCAGCGGATTCATCCATCCTTGTCATGGGCGCCGGGGAACATTTTCTCATCGCCGCACTTCTCAAAGGTAATGCGAAGCAGGATGAGGTGGGTTCAAGTATCAATGCCATAGCTGCAGAAATAGGGCGGGTGATATAAATGTATACAATTCTCGTCGTGGATGACAGTCCCTTTATTGTTGATGTGTTTGTAACGATGCTTGAACGGGGAGGGTATCGCACCGTTGCCGCGTACGGCGGTGAAGAATGCCTGGAGATCCTAAAAACCGTGACGCCGGATCTTATCCTTCTCGATATTATGATGGAACCGATGGACGGATGGGAGACGCTGGAAAAGATCAAGGAAAACCCGGCCACAAAAGAGATTCCCGTGCTCATGCTTACGGCAAAACAGCTCACTCCCCCCGAGGCAGAAGAATACGGTATCTTTATCGAAGATTACGTTCTCAAACCTATTACCCACCGTGAGCTCTACGATGTAATTGAGCGTGTGATCGGCCGCCGGCAGACTATCCGGTCTGATATGGATCGGGCCCGGCAATCCGGGGTTGATTTTGATATTGTCAACGAATATGCCTTGCTATCCAAGAGCATTGATGTTAACAAGCGCCTGATGAAAATCCTCGAAACGACGTACAATTTCAATAATTCAAAAGTCCGGGTCAGCGACGATATTTCCCGGGCATTAAAGAACATGGATGCCAACATCAGGTTTCAGGAGTCCCGCCTTCAGCAGATAAAAGGTGAACTTGCCGAGAAAACCCCATAAGGATACAATCGCATGAACATATGATCTTATAAACACTTTAATAGAACAGCCACGTATAATCGAGGATGCGGGGTTGTTGCCCTACAACGGCGATTACAGATGCCTCCCGCCAATTATCTGCAGATAACGGAGATCCCCCATGGAAGCGACTATTCTGATTGTTGACGATAGTCCTTTTATCGTTGACGGACTTGCAGCCATTCTTACACGCAAAGGATATACCCCCATCGCCGCTCGTGGCGGGGATGAATGTATCAGATCCCTCCAGACCGTTAAACCAGATCTTATCCTCCTTGATATTATGATGGAGCCGATGGATGGGTGGGAGACACTGGAAAAGATCAAGGAAAATCCAACAACAAAAGAGATCCCGGTGCTTATGTTCTCAGCAAAGAAGATCACACCTGTGGAAGCCCGAGAGCATAGTATGAATATCGATGATTTTGTCTCAAAACCTGTGAACCCTTCACAGCTGCTGGATTCGATTCAGCGATTATTTTCCCGCAAAAATGATATAAATGCGGAGATGCTTGCTGCACAGGACAAGGGGTTTGACCCGGTGGTGATCGATGAATACATCGCGCTCCGCAAGAGTGTAGAAGTTGACAGGAATATGCTCGCGGTTTTGAGGGCATCGAGCGGGATGGATCTCTCCGGGCGCGAGGTTCCCCGTGAAGATATAGATGCAATCCGGAAGCTCGAAGAAAAAATTTACCAGACTGAACGGCGGTTACGGGAAATCAATGACCTGCTGGAAAAAACCGCCTGAACCCGCAGCGGATATCGGAATCCGGAACTTTTTTTGGGCAATATTTATATAGTTTTCTGGCATTGTTATAATGCTGTACATCTTATTCCCCGGGGTTCGTAGCTCAGTTCGGTAGAGCGCCTGGCTTTTAACCAGGTGGTCGGGGGTTCAAATCCCTCCGGGCCCGTTACCACGATCCAATCGTGGATTTTTTGCGGTGATGCATCTGAGAGGCAATCGTTTCATCTTTAAGGGGGTTTTTCTTTGAGCACCAAACTGAATGTGTTAAGCCACGTAATGGTGCCGGATCACCAGCTCATGAGCGAGGAGGAGGTTTCAGCACTGCTCTCCCGCTACCATATCACTACGGAACAATTACCAAAAATCTATCATGACGATCCTGCTGTGAAGGTAATCGACGCAAAAGTCGATGATGTGATTCGGATTATCCGGAAGAGTCATACTGCTGGCAGGGCCGAAGCGTATCGACTTGTGATCAGGAGACCTAAAAAATAAGGCCGGGGGTGGTCTATCTGATTGACAGAAGCGTTTTATCGAGGGCATACTTTGCACGGGAGCATGTTGCGCGCCACCAGCTTGACTCCTTTAATTATTTCCTGACAGAAAATCTTCAGAAAGTGGTCAATGAACAAAAGATCATTGAGACCGATATTGAGAACCGGGGCAAGAACAATGATCCGGTCTGGGTCGAACTCGGTACCATCGAAGTAAAAAAACCGCTCGTGCGCGAGGCTGACGGATCACAGGGAGAACTGTATCCAAGCGAGGCGCGCCTGCGCAACCTCACCTATGCAGCACCAATCCAGCTCGGGCTGACGCTCGTGCACGGTGAGGACCGGCAGGAACCGATCGTTACGACCATCGGGCAGCTGCCCATCATGGTCGGCTCTGTCGCATGCAATCTGTACGGCATGAGCGACGACGAGCGTGTCTCACACGGGGAGGATGCTTTCGATCCGGGTGCCTATTTTATTGTCAACGGTACCGAGCGTGTTCTTATGACCCTCGAGGATCTTGCCTCCAACAAGATCATGACTGAGTTCACCGAACGGTACAACGAGCGGATTTACGTCGCAAAAGTGTTCTCACAGTTTCGGGGATATCGTGCGCTCGTGGTTGTTGAGCGCAACAAGAAAAACCTCTTGGAGGTCTCGTTCCCGTCCGTTGCGGGTCACCTGAAGTTTGTTGACCTGATGCGCGCACTTGGCATGACCAACGACCAGGAAGTCGTCAATGCGGTATCGCCCGATGAGGATATCCTCACCTTCATGATGCAGAACCTCGAAGAGAGCGAATGTGACTCGGTCGAGGGCGGCGTCATGTATGTGGGTAAGAAACTCGCCCCCAACCAGACCAAGGATTACCAGAAGAAGCGCGCTGAGTTCGTGCTGGATAATTACCTGCTCCCGCACCTCAACTATGCGCTGCCTGCCACTCTCAAGGAAGGCGATGATGGCTACGCTGAGGCAGTTGCATCTGTCCGGCTTGCAAAGGCCCACTTCCTTGGCCGTATGGCTGAGGCTTGTTTTGACCTTGTTTTAAACAAGCGCAGGATTGACGATAAGGATCACTATTCCAACAAACGGCTCAAACTGGCTGGCGACCTCATGGAGGATCTCTTCCGTATCTCGCTCAACCGCCTTACCCGGGATATCAAATACCAGCTTGAACGGGCGAGCATGCGGCACCGCGACCTGTCGATTGCAACGGCAGTCAGGGCAGATGTGCTCACCGAGAGGCTCCTCCACCCGCTTGCCACCGGTAACTGGGTGGGTGGCAGGACCGGCGTGTCCCAGCTCCTTGACCGTGTCGATCACATGGCTGTACTCTCCCATCTGCGCCGTGTTATTTCTCCGCTCTCGCGCTCACAGCCCCATTTCGAGGCCCGTGACCTGCATCCGACCCAGTGGGGCCGGATCTGTCCGAGCGAGACACCCGAAGGGCCAAATTGTGGTCTGGTGAAAAACTTCGCGCAAATGGTCGAGATCAGTAAAGGTGTCAACGATGAAGAGGAGATCATGCGTATCCTGCATACGCTTGATGTCGAGCACATCAGGGGGGAGGTCAGATGAAGAAGTCACGCGTATTTGTTGATGGGGCGTTGATCGGTCTTGTCGATGACCCGAAGACCCTTGTGGAAAATATCCGTTCGATGCGCCGCCAGGGTGCCATCTCATCCGAAGTAAATGTTTCATTTAAGGAATTCAATGGCGATGTAATCCTCCTCACCGACCGCGGCCGTGCACGCCGGCCCCTGATCGTCTTAAAAGATGGCAAAAGCCTTATTTCCGACGAGGACATTAAAAAACTCGCTAAAAAGGAGATCGATTTCTCGTACTTCGTGCAGCACGGATTGATCGAGTTTGTCGATGCCGAGGAAGAAGAAGACCTCTACATCGCAATGAATCCTGCTGATATTACGCCGGAGCACACGCATCTGGAGATCGACCCCTCGCTGATCCTCGGTATCGGAGCGGCGCATGTGCCGTTCCCGGAACATAATGCAAGTCCGCGTGTTACGATGGGTGCCGGGATGGTCAAACAGGCGCTCGGGTTTGCCGCGGCGAACATGAAGCTCCGCCCCGATACCCGGGGCCACCTGCTCCACTATGTCCAGAAGCCGCTCACCCACACCCAGACCTCCGAGCTGATTGGATCGGACGACCGGCCTGCCGGGCAGAACTTTGTGGTAGCCATTCTGTCGTATGAAGGCTATAACATCGAAGATGCGCTCATCTTCAACAAGGCTTCGATCGACCGGGGTCTCGGCCGTTCGCATTTCTTCAGGACCTATGAAGGCGAAGAGCGCCGGTACCCTGGCGGTCAGATCGACCGGATCGAAGTGCCGGACGAGGATGTGAGCGGGGCTCACGGTGCGGAGTCCTACAAGAATCTCGATGAGGACGGTGTGATCAATCCCGAGACAATCGTGGCTGAAAAGGATGTCCTGATAGGAAAGACCTCGCCGCCACGGTTCCTGGAGGAGCCCTCCGGGGAGCTTATTGCCGTGGAGAAACGCCGTGACACATCAGTCACAATGCGCAGCAACGAGCACGGCATTGTCGATACGGTCATTATCACTGAAGGCGAGAACAGCTCGCGCCTTGTCAAGGTAAGGACCCGCGACCTGCGTGTACCGGAGATCGGTGACAAATTTGCATCCCGGCACGGGCAGAAAGGTGTCATCGGCCTGATTGCTAGTCAGGAAGATATGCCCTTTACCGAGAGTGGGCTCTCACCCGACCTCGTCATCAACCCCCACGCAATTCCAAGCCGGATGACCATCGGGCATATGCTCGAGATGATCGGCGGCAAGGTCGGGGCGATGGAAGGCCGGCGCATCAACGGTACCGCGTTCAGCGGTGAGAGCGAGGCAGATCTTCGCGCATCGCTCAAGAACCTGGGATACTCCCATACTGGTCGCGAAGTTATGTATGACGGTATCACCGGCAAGGCGTTCAAGGCCGATATCTACATCGGCGTTATTTACTACCAGAAACTGTACCACATGGTGTCATCCAAGATGCACGCCCGCTCCCGCGGTCCGGTGCAGGTTCTCACCCGCCAGCCGACAGAAGGCCGTGCCCGTGAAGGGGGTCTCCGGTTCGGTGAGATGGAGCGTGATGTCATGATCGGCCACGGCGCCGCCATGGCATTGAAGGAGCGTCTGCTCGATGAATCGGATAAGGTAACGGAATATGTCTGCGCCCACTGCGGGATGGTGGCAATGCTCGACCGCAAGCGCAACATGACCCGGTGTCTTGCCTGCGGGAACGAGACCGATATCTACCCGGTCGAGATGAGTTACGCATTCAAGCTCCTGCTGGATGAGATGAAGAGCATGGGGATAGCACCCCGCCTGAGATTAGAGGACGTCGTATAGGAGGTGCGTCATGCCAAGCCCAAAGAGAATCGGAAAAATCGAGTTCGGATTGCTGTCTCCCAAAGAGATACGTGAGATGAGTGTCAGGAAGATCATCTGGGCGGATACCTACGATGATGACGGCTTCCCGTATCCGCAGGGGCTCATGGACTTAAACCTCGGGGTCATCGACCCGGGGCTGCGGTGCAAGACCTGCGACCAGAAGGCAAGCGACTGCCCGGGCCATTTCGGGCACATCGAGCTGGCAAAACCTGTCATTCATGTCGGATACACCCGGCTGATCCGGAAACTCCTGCGTGTCACCTGCCGGTCATGCGGCCGTGTGCTCCTGTCACCGGATGAAGTAGAGAAGGTTGTCGGGACCGATGAGGACCAGACCGGCGACCAGATCTCGGAAAAAGATGTGAAAAAGGAGCGCGTCTGCCCACACTGCGGTGAACAGCAGCTCAAGATCAACTTTGAGAAGCCGACCACGTTCTCCGAAGTGGTGGTCGAGGATGGCAGGAAGGTCGAGCATAAACTGACGCCCGCCGATATCCGTGCACGCCTCGAAAAGATCCCGGACGAGGACCTTATCGCCCTCGGGATCAACCCGAAAGTGGCCCGGCCCGAGTGGACGATCCTTACCGTGCTCCCGGTCCCGCCCGTTACGATGCGCCCGTCCATTATTCTTGAAAACGGGCAGCGGTCGGAAGACGACCTTACCCACAAGCTCGTGGACATCATCCGAATCAACCAGCGGTTCAAGGAGAACCAGGATGCCGGGGCACCCCAGCTGATCATCGAAGATCTCTGGGAACTGCTGCAGTACCACGTAACAACCTATCTCGACAACGAAGTCGCCGGGTGCCCGCCGGCCCGCCACCGCAGCGGAAGGCCGCTCAAGACCCTCTCGCAGCGGCTCAAGGGTAAGGATGGCAGGTTCCGTGGCTCACTCTCCGGTAAGCGTGTGAACTTCTCCTCGCGTACCGTCATTTCCCCTGATCCGAATCTCTCGGTTGCTGAAGTGGGGATCCCTCGTGCCGTCGCAAACGAGATGACGGTTCCCGTGCGGGTTACCCCGTATAACATTGAGGATCTTAAGCAGATTGCAAGAAACGGCCCGGTCCGCCCCGATGTCAATGCCCCCTGCGGCGCAAACTATGTGATCCGGCCGGACAACCGCCGTCTCCGGTTGGGCCCGGACAACCTCGACACCGTCGCCGATATGATAGAACCCGGCTGGACGGTCGAACGCCAGCTCCGCGATGGTGATATCGTTCTCTTCAACCGGCAACCTTCACTGCACCGGATGAGCATCATGGCACACCGGATAAAAGTCATGGAAGGCAGGACCTTCCGCCTCAATCCGGCAGTCTGCCCGCCCTACAACGCCGATTTCGATGGTGATGAGATGAACCTCCACGTCCCCCAGACTGAGGAGGCCAGGGCAGAAGCGTTCATCCTCTGCTCTGTTCAGGAAAACATCCTCTCGCCCCGTTTCGGTGGTCCGATCATCGGAGGTATCCACGACCATATCTCGGGTATCTTCATGCTGACCCACGATCCCCGCTGGTTCAACAAAGAAGAGACCCTCTATCTCTTAAAGCCGGTAAAGATCGAGCACATGCCCCCGGCCGGTAAGACCGAGAACGGTATCGAGTACTGGAGCAACAAGCAGGTATTCTCCCAGATTCTCCCTGTCGCACTTAACATGGTCTTCAAAGCCAGTTCCTGCCAGAACTGTGACACCTGCAAGAAAGACCTATGCGAACGTGACGCATATGTCAGGATTATTGACGGGAAACTGGAGTCGGGCACCATCGATAAGAAAGCGATCGGTGCATTTGACGGCCAGATTGTTAACCGTATCATCCGCCAGTATGGCATGAAGCGTGCGGCGGAGTTTATCGATCAGGTGACAAAACTCTCCATCAGGGGTATCATGTTCGACGGTTTCTCGTTCGGTATTGATGATGAGGACCTCTCCAAGACCGAGTACGGCCAGATCGACGATGTCCTGAATAGCGCTGCCATTGATGTTACCCGCCGGATCAAGATCTATGAGGACGGTCAGCTCGAGCCGATGCCCGGGCGAACCATCGAAGAGACGCTTGAGATGCAGATCATGCAGGTGCTCGGGAAAGCCCGTGACCAGACCGGTCAGATTGCCGGCCGTCACCTTGGTCTCGGAAACAGCGCTGTCGTCATGGCGGTCTCCGGTGCCCGCGGGTCGATGCTGAACCTGACCCAGATGGCCGGTTGTATCGGCCAGCAGTCTGTCCGTGGAGAACGTATCGTCAGAGGTTATGACGACCGCACGCTCCCGCACTTCAAGAAAGGCGACCGGGGTGCCGATGCCCACGGGTTCATCGCGCATAGTTACAAGGGCGGCTTAAATCCCACCGAGTTCTTCTTCCACGCCATCGGTGGCCGTGAAGGGCTTGTGGATACCGCAGTCCGTACGTCCCAGAGCGGGTATCTCCAGCGCCGTATGATCAATGCGCTGCAGGATCTCAAGGTTGCCTACGATGGCACCGTGAGAACCACCGGCGGGCGGATCATCCAGTTCCAGTACGGCGAAGACAGCACAGATCCCACGAAGAGTGCATTCGGCGATCCGGTCGATGTCAAAGGTATTGTCGAGGCCGTGTTAAAAGAGGAGGTCTGAGAAATCATGATATCGGATAAATATGAAAAGAAGATCGAGGCCGCAGATCTCCTGCCGAAGACCAAGGACCAGCTGCGCACATTCCTTGATGGAAAAGATATCACCGATGCGCAGTTCAAGGAAATCCTGGATCGTGTCATAAAAGAGTATCTCTCAACCCGTATCGAGGCCTGCGAGGCGGTCGGTGTTATCGCCGCGCAGTCGATTGGTGAACCGGGTACCCAGATGACAATGCGTACCTTCCATTACGCAGGTGTCGCGGAAATCAACGTTACGCTGGGTCTTCCCCGGCTCATCGAGATCATGGATGCGCGAAAAGAGCCAAGCACCCCGACCATGACGGTCTATCTCGAACCTGAGTATGGCGTTGACCGGGACAGGGCTCGTGAGGTCAGCTGGCAGATCGAGGCGGCCCCGCTCCACGAATTCGGGGATATCACTACCGATATGGAGAACATGCAGGTGGTGGTTCACCTTAATTCCAAGGTCTGCGAAAAGCGCAAGATCTCACCGGCAGAGATCATGGATGTGGCGCCCAAGAAGATCCGCGACCGCCGGCACTACCGCGACTTCGAGCATGACATCGATGAGGCAAAGGCAACCCTCATCTTTACGCCAAAAGACCGGGAGAGCTACCAGAACCTTTTCCAGCTTGCCGAACACGTGCGAAACGTCATCGTTCAGGGCATTGATGACATCCTTCGCGTCGTTGTCAGAAAAGAGACCGGGGAGTATATACTTTATACTGAAGGATCCAACCTAAAAGATGTATTTGACGTTGCCGGTGTGGATGTCACACGAACCCGCACCAACAATATCAGTGAGATCGCCCAGGTACTCGGCATCGAAGCGGCAAGGAACGCGATCATCCACGAAGCGCAGTCCACCCTGAATGAACAGGGTATCCTTGTGGATGTCCGTCACATCATGCTCGTCGCTGATATGATGTGTATGGAAGGCGAAGTCAAGCAGATCGGCCGGCACGGTATTGCCGGGGAGAAGGAGAGTGTCCTCTCCCGGGCTGCATTCGAAGTGACGGTCAACCACCTGCTTGATGCTGCGGTTGCAAATGAGACCGATGAACTGAGCGGTGTCACCGAGAATGTCATTGTCGGTCAGCCGATCCAGCTTGGTACCGGCGATGTCAAACTGGTAGCCGTCAAACAACTTGACAACTAAAAATTAACCCGGAAAAATTAAAAAATTTCAGGAGAATTGCAGATGGATTTCAATGCTTCATTGAGAAGAGCGATCAAGACCGGAAACGTCATTCTCGGTCAGAAC
>JACTVF010000492.1 GCA_019695435.1 Methanoregulaceae archaeon
CGAAGCTAAGTGTTACCAATCTGAGGAAACGAGGCGGAAAATTGGAGAGGCAAACAGCAAAAGACTTCACGGCAGACCGTGGAGCGCAGCAAGACGAGCAGCGCAAAGTACCTCGTAACACGCCCCAGAGAGTATAGGATACCTAAATGTCGAACGCCATATTCCCAACGCCGCAACCAATCACCGGGTGGAACTGGAAGCTTCCGCTCAAGGTGACCCCTCGCTTCAGCACCATCAAGCAGATGCCTGCGGACAACAGGGGTGAGTTGCGCGTCAGCTTGACACAGTATCCGGTGTTCGACTTTGACATGGAGATACCGTACGTGTTCGGTAACCCGGCCAACCCAGTCGGCTCGTGGGCGACGGTCCTTGGCTTCTACGGGCAGATGGCTGGGTCGGCGGATGACTGGCTCTTCGATTGGCCGGGCAACGATACCGTGACGCAGCCCGAAGAAATTGCCATCGGCGACGGCAGCACGCTGACCTTTGCCATGACCCACGCGATGGGTGGTATGTACGAACTGATTCAGAACTTCCAAGCGCTGCCGACCATCTACGTCAATGGCGTGGCGCAGAGCACCTCGACGTGGACGATTGACGCGTACGGTACCTTGATATTCTCGACGCCGCCTGCCTTGTATGCGCCGGTGGCATGGACCGGGTCGTGGTACTACCGCTGCAACTTCCTCGATGATTCCCTGCAGGACCTGATGTGGGTACGCGGCGCGAGCGGAATCAATGACAACGGTGGTATGTGGGTGTTAAAAATGCTGAAGTTTAAGTCGCTGCTTACATAGGGGAACGATGAAGCAATCTGTGCTGACCAATCCGGTGTTGCAGGCATTGATGCTGTCCGCATGCCAGCAGGGCGGGGCGATTCGCATTGCCTAACTGTATCTCATCCTGCCAACAAACGGCTACGCCATCGCGGCGACCGACTGGCAGACCGACCTTACGGCTGGGACGCCGCCGACGACCTACCGCACCACGACGTTCGGTAAGTGGAACAGCGGGCCAATCACCAGCGTGGCGTCGTTCAGC
Source organism: Methanoregulaceae archaeon (assembly GCA_019695435.1). Taxonomy (GTDB): domain Archaea; phylum Halobacteriota; class Methanomicrobia; order Methanomicrobiales; family Methanospirillaceae; genus Methanoregula. The sequence continues at coordinate 1,042 of JACTVF010000492.1, forward strand.
CCGAAGTCCAACAGCATGGACTTGGACGTCATCGCCGACAGCACCGTGATGTTCCCCGGCACGACCGTGCCGCTGCTGCAGGCGTGTAGCGTTGGGCTGCTCGACAAGGCGCAGGTCTGGGTGTTCGCGGCGTATGACCGCATGCCTACGCCAGGCCAGCCGCCGACGTTCGACACGTCGCGCGGGCTGGAGACCAAATTCTACGGCGCCATCGCATCCATCAAGGAGATAGACCGCGTCCATTGCTCCTTCGACGTGGCTGACCAGTTCTACCTGCTGAACCTGAGCAGCCCGCCCTACGTGATTCAGCAGTCATGCTATTGGGGCTTCGGGGACGTGAATTGCACTGTGAACTTGGCCAGCTTCACGCAGTCCGCCACGGTGGCGATTGGTACCACAGCACAGACCATCTACCCGGCTTCCCCGTTCACGGCGCAGACCTCGCCTGCTGGCGGCACGGTTCCGCTCAGCCGATTGGCGCAGGGCGTGTTGAAGTTTACCAGCGGCGGGAACAGCGGACTGGCTTACACGGTTGCCAGCTACAACGGGGACGGTTCTGTAACGCTGGACCAAGCAGCGCTGGCGACGCCGCAGATTGGCGACACATTCACAATCACGTACGGCTGCGACCGCACGCAGGTTGCGTGCAACGAGTATCTCGGCCCAACCAATTACCCGAAGCACTTTCCGGGTTCACCATACGTGCCGTGGCCGGAGACCATACTTTGATGGTATTAATGAATTTTATGATATTTTACACCTATCTTTGGCTTAGAGAAAACTGGATACCTTATTACGCTGGAAAAGGTACCGGTGACCGAGCATTCAGTACAGGTAATCATTATGTTGCATGTCCAAAAGACTTGTCACGTATTCTCATTCAATACTGGCCGGACGAAGACACGGCATTCGCGTACGAGCGATACCTGATTGATTTCTACGGACGTAAGGATTTGGGCACCGGCTGCTTGCGCAACCTGACAGACGGCGGAGAAGGTTGTATACATACTGAAGAATGGAAGCAAGATGCCGCAGTCCGTATGGTCGGTAACAAGCACGCCCTCGGCGCGAAGCATACTGAAGAGATGAACGCCGCTAAGGGCTTGCGGAACACTGGGCAGAACAATCCGTTTTTCGGCAAAAGTTATTCAGTCGAGGCTCTCGGCAAGATTGCAGTAGCTTCTAAACGCGCGCATGCTACGGCGAAAAAAACTGATCCGGCAGCGTACTCTGCGCGCCAGAGTAAACCTTCACTGATCCGCTGGTCCAAGAAGTCTACTGAACAGCGCAAAGCGGAACTAGCCTTCGTGCTCCATTCTCGTTGGCACGTTAAGCGAGGGATCAGCAAGCCAGAATGCGCTTGCTGCGCCGCTGTTCTCATAGCAAACGAGCTTCTTAACCCCCAGGTAGCGGCATGAGCTTACTGACTTGGCTGCGCCATCTTGTACCGTGCTCCGACAAGGCGAAGCTGTGGAGCTTCCTCGGACACGACACG
>JACTVF010000493.1 GCA_019695435.1 Methanoregulaceae archaeon
TTGTCAAAAGCAACCCCGGCCTCGTTGCCGATGACCGTGGAGCGGATTCCTTCCGTTCGATAACTGGCGTGAAGGGCCAGGTCCGACAGACGAAGGTGATCCGGGACACGACGAACGGCCTCCCGGCGTCATGCCGGGTTAAAGGTTTTAGACATCGGGCACAAACGGACAGCCGAGGATTTGCGCTATAATTTGCCTTTCGCGCGTCGAAAATTCGCTAGGCGTAATCCGGTCGAGAAATAGGTCAGCCATCAAATCAATAATCTCATGCCAGAGCGGAGAACCCACTTTGGGTAAGTGGTACGAACAACAAAATTTGTAGGGGCCGCAATAACGGCGACAATCCGTGAATGGGCAATTCCTTGGCGTGGGTTGAGCGCAAACATTTTTGGGGTCTTGTGTGGTCATGGTTGTTATTCTCCGAAGAATGCGGTCATATTGCTATCCACAACTTTAGCCTGACGTTTCTTGGACTTGTTTTTGCCGCCGCGAGAAGCGCGGCGAAGGTGATCGAGACGCTGACGAATTGCTTTGCGGACGAATTCGGACATGTCGATTGTCTCGCGGCAGTTCCGTTGCGAATTATGCTTTTTGACGCCGACGGCAACGGCGTCGATCAAGTCCTGCGGCAGACGCAGACTGATTGAAGGTGATCCAGCGGACATAGAGGGGTTTCCTTTCGTATGGTGTCTTACACCCCATGGTTAAAATTGGCGATCAGGTGCAACGGAGGATACGAGGTCATCCTTGCGAGAGGGCTCAGCGAGGGGGCAATTGAAGCGATCATTTTCAATCGCGACAGCAGCGGACCGATGTACTGCACGGTAACGGGGCAGGTGATCGCATCCCGTGTCGACGATCGCGATGCCGAAATCGTTCGGCTGAATCATGACAGTGCCGTATTCTTCCTGGCCACGCCAGACGATACGCACAATCGTCCCTTTTACCAGCAACTGCATTGGGTCTCTCCAGAAAATATTGCGGGTGGGACTTCCGAAGTTCCTGGCTCACGCCGGTGTACTGAGGCCCACCACCCGCAATTAAACATAATAGGTCGTTATCGGACGTTGGGAATCGTGATGGGGGTCCCTTCAGCGGTCGCGGCCTGTCGGAGCAAAGTTTCGATTTCCAACGTCCAATCGTTACAGCGGAGTAACTGGCTTAAAATGTAAAGCCGGTCGACCGGGCAAGTGAGACCGCTTTCAGCCGCGTCAAAAATCCGAGTCAGGCTATCGGTCATCATCCTAAGACGACTGTTCACTTCGTTGACGCGATTGAGTTGAGATTCCGTCATGATTTTTTTCCTTTCCGACTATCGGGGAAAAAGGGTTGCAGCATGTGATGGGGGATGTCTCGAGCTCCTCGAGCTCCTCGTCGTCCTCGAGCTCCTCGAGCTCCTCGAGCTCCTCGAGCTCCTCGAGCTCCTCGTCGTCCTCGAGCTCCTCGAGCTCCTCGAGCTCCTCGAGCTCCTCGAGCTCCTCGAGCTCCTCGAGCTCCTACCGCGAACCTCCCCCTCTTTCCGGTTACTTCCACAATTCGCACCCAGAAAGGGAGACGGCCGCAAGGCCGGAAAAACGATGCAGGCATTGGGTTTTGGACACTAAACTATATGTCGCAAAAACTTTGATTTTCCGCAAGCTGTACAGATGTTTTTTTTGGAGACGTGAGGTAAAAAGAAAACGGGCCGGGCATCGAGAACCCGGCCCGCCATCAAGGGGAAACAACGTCTTCGGTATGCTACTGGTCGACTGCCGCGGCGTCAAGGTGTGATCCAGGTCCTAACCCAGAGATGACACCAGAGCGCCAGCCAACCCCACCGGATGAGACCGTTCATATCGCTGTCAACATCCCTGATCGCCTGACTGATCGTCGTACGTCCCTCGAGCGCGATCGGGATATCGTACAGCACACACCCAATCAAGATCACCCAAACAATGATGTGACTGCTCATGGATGCGGATTCCTTTCGCACAAATGCTTGTCTAGCACGTCGGCTATTGTCTGGCAACGCTGCTGAAACGCAGCGCGGTCCGCAGCAGCTTGCGCGGCAAAAAACGTCATGAGTTCCTTCTGCATGGCTGCGACGCTGGCAGCCGCCTTGGGCAACCCGACTAACAGGTGATAGCCGAGTATTCCCAGGGCGGACGCGTTCAAGATTAATGCTGCAACTGAAGATTCCATTTTACGCAAACGCTGCCATGAGCGCCTCTATGACCGCGATCAGCTCAGGGGCATCTGTGAGAGCCTCTTGGAGGAGCTGCTGCAACGTCACGAGAATTGTACCGCGCGGCAGCGTCGGGGCAAGCGATTTGAGTTGGTTGAGTTGGGTCAGCATTGACGTGTAGTCGCGGCCGACCGGTTTCATAAACGGCCAGGGGAAGGGACGCGGCCGAGGTCCCGGGCCTGGGCCTGGGCCAGGCCCGGCAGTCTGCACGATAGTGGTCGGGGTCCGGAGCCAGGCTTCCCCGCACGTCGACATGATCCATTCGTGTGACACGAAGCCGAGACTGCTCCAGGTGAACAAAAGGTAA
>JACTVF010000043.1 GCA_019695435.1 Methanoregulaceae archaeon
TGCATATCAAAAAGAGTACCTTTTGATAAAAATGATGTTAAGGCATTTCTTACTCTTGCTTTTTGATTTTCTACTTGTTGTTTATAAATCGCAATATCAATCTTAGATGGGTCAAGATTACCGCTTACATCGAAATATAAAGCTAAATTACTTATATTATCCAAACCTAAAAGTTGAGCAATTTGATAAATATATATTCCATTATCAGGAGAATCAACAGTCAATAAATTGGTTGTATCATTATAATAATTAGGATTTAATGTCTGTGATACCTGTGTGGTTGGCAAACCATATGCACTCACAACAGTTGAAATTGTAGAATCTATTAAATATGGGTTTACTAAATCTATTTCAGATGTAGGAATATTTGTGGTAGTACCAGTAATACCACCAATTTTGGCATAATAATAATCAAGATAACTTCCTAATATACTCCAAAATTCCTCTATCCTAGCAACCCTAGTTGGGTCTAGTTGTTCATATAAGAACTGTGGAGTATATTGTTGTAGTATTTGAGAAAAACTAATAGCCATAATTTTAACCTGTTACCAATGTTATTATAGTAGAATTAGTTGGTATAATTGGAAATTGAATAGAATTAAAATCAATATTCTGATATTGCCAACCACTTGTTATATCCGAACTAATAGCTAATGTTAAACTATCAATGCCTGTATCAGATTGAGCTAATTGTGTAATCAAATCGGAATATTTTAATTCATCACCTAATGTAAAATTATTCTTTGAAAAATAATTTCTGATTGCAGTATTTATGTTATTCTGAATCTCTGTTATAGTATTTGTAGTTGTTGCTGTCATTTCATAAGTTATATTTAAGTAAACATTTACATAATCAATATCTAAAATTATATAATTTAATGTCAATAATTGATATTGAGAAATATAATTTAAAATTGTAGTCTTCAATGTATTATTAACTGTATAACCATAAACAGGTAAAATATACATGTAAATTGTATTATATGAACCTGCACCATAATAAGGGAAATTAGTAATATTAAATCCCGGTGTTCCACTTAAATCAACTACAAGAGCATCATAATCATCCTGATTAATAGCCACTACTTGTTGAACATATGCAGGTAAACCAGTTAAAATTAAATCTTGATGGTCTTGTTGAGTTACTAATCTATTTTGCGCTCTATAATATCTTGGAGCATAATTTCTAATTTCATCTACTGTCAAAGGTGCAGCTTGACCTACTGAGGCATCATTTTGTGTAACTACAAAAGTTATTGGATTTGTATATGGTAAACCTGTTTGGGCATCAATTAAATAAATATTGCTATCAAATGATATTAATTGATTTGAACCAATAGCACCACTTAAACCTAAAGAGGTTATATAAGAAATATTAATATTTGCTCCGACAGGTGGAACACCACCAAAACTTGAATTACCAAATTGTATTTGAACTAATTGATTTTCATCATAACGAGTGCTAAAAACATTTGTCTGATTGGTTGCATAAATGTTTTCAACATAATCCCATTCTACTGCATTTGTACCATTATTACCACCAACCAATACTTGAACATATTGTTCGATTGCATTTGGGTCTGGAATTTCATATCTTTGGAAACTTGTACCATCACCTGTGAAATTTACCGTACTAATTCTTTGACCTTGAACTAAAGGTAAATCAACACTAAAAGTATTAATACCAGAAATGGCAACAAAGGTTAAAGATGAAACTGGTGAGAAAAGAATTGTCTGACCATTAGAGGTTGTGCTTGCAGATGTTAAAGTAATAGTATTTGGTATTGTAAAATAATCATCATCTTCATTTGATATAAAGGTTGCAGAAACATTAACGGTTACTTGTGAAGATTGAACACCATTAGGATTATAACCAACTAATTCAACCAATCTATTAATATTCTCATAAATATCTGCTGTACCTATGAAAGATTCATTTGCAGTAACATTGATATAATAATTTAAGAAATCCCCTAATCCAGAGGATAATTCTATGATTTCATTTATATTACTTCCTGCAAAATCATAATCGCTAAAGATAGCATCTGTAGCTAATTTATTTCGAAGGTCGGCTTTTATGGTTGCAAAATCAAATGAACTATAATTTATAATATTGGTTGCCATTTATAACCCCTGTTGCGGTAATGTAAGTGTTAAACTACCGCTTATTGATGTTGATAAAATCTGATAATAAATTGTAATTATATACGCTAGATTATTAAAATCCATTACTGTATTAATATTTGTTAATTTTATTCTGCTTCCTTCCCAAAATGTTATAGCTGATTCTATTTCATCAGCAATACTTGAAGCAGTTGTTTGTGTAAATGGTTCAAATAAATATAACCAAACATTTGTTCCATAAGTAGGATTAAAAAATCTTTCTCCGACTTTTGTATATAATAAAGTCAATAAAGATTGATTTATAGAATTAGCATCTAAAACAGGTGAGAAATCCCCACTTGCTAATTTATCAAATCCATATTTTAAATCAATATATATGTTTTTATTAACTGCTGGCATATATTGTATCCCTATCTAATCTATAATAATCTACTGAGAAAGATGCTCCATGTTTCAAATCTGAATTATCTACTGATTCTTTATTATATTCCAAACCACCTAAACCAATCGGAAAAACATTTCTAAGAGTAAATTTGAATTTAGGATTATCATTGTTTGTATAAATATAAAGTGCCGCATCAACCATTGCATTTGTATTATTCACAACATAAGTTTCAGGATTATGCATATAAAAGAACCAATCATAAAGAAATTGATAATTATTATATAATTCATCAACTGAATAAATTATATTTAAATTTCCAAATTTCATATCACGATTAGTTGTCTTCATGTTAAAATAAGGTGTTCCTATTTCTGTCTGTGTTATAGACAAATCAGGAAGATTAACATGACTACAATTTAAAGTTACACCATCACCCTTTTCATTATTTGCAGGTGTGCTAAGAAATGGCATAAAAGGAAATGACAATCTAAATTTTGATAGATGTGCATAACTTAAATTTAATGGAGTATTTGTCATAGTATCTCTAAGTATTTATTATTAATAATACTTCCTTGTTTTCTTTGTACTTACTCCTGTTGTACCAAATAAAGGAACATTTTGAACAGTAACATTATTTTCAAGAGGTGTAGGAATAGGAAAACCTTGAACACCCCAAGTAACATTAGTTGTATATCCTGCTAATATATCATCTATAATAGTAATTAAATAAGCAGTTCCCCAATTCCATTGGGTAACTTCTCCGGGAGAAGTATAAAAATCTGTAATTGTCTGTGCATTTTGCGCCCAAGTTGCCATATTCTATCCATTTCTAAATGCTACTCTTGCAGTACCATCAACATTCCAAATAATATAATCATTACCATTATAAGTAATATGGTCGCCAAAACCTCCAACACCTAGTGTTGTAAGATAAAAATCTCCGGCTGCTGATAAGTTACCACCCAAAAAGTTATTAGATGCCATACCAGTTACCCATACATTTTGAAATAGATGATAAAATTCTCCATCCGACCCATACTTTACTTTTTGTGTAGGTAAATTTGTTGTTACAACAATTGTACCATAAGTCATATAATTTAAAACAGCATTATTAAGCATTACATCAAGACCCCAATTTGAAGGATATCTTGGTGTATAAACTCCAATCCAATAACCTGATACAAGTAATGGATATAAATTATTTGTCGGTGTATCCCATAAACCAGCTCTTGTTCTTTCTGCAATAAATGAAGCAGTATTATTATTAGAATTCCCAAAAACAGAACTTTGAAAAGAAAACATATGTATACAAGATTTATTTGCATAAATATAAAGAACACCACCTGAAACAGTATTGAGTCTTTGTGCATAACCTACCAAATCACTATTATAAGATAAGTTAGTTCCACCAATTCCGGGCGTCCATGTTTCCCAACCTTTTAATAATATATATCCTGTTGTATTCAAATCTATAGATATATATTTACCATATGAGGAAGTATCAGCATAAGCGGCAGATAAAGCTACAACATTTGAACCTTGAAAAGAAGTATCAATTACAGTCCATCCTGCAGAATATACCGAAGCATTAATATTTGTTTGACCAGAAACACAACTTGAAGACAAGGAACTTACGCTTGTTGTTCCTGATAAAATAGCTATAACATCTGATAATATATTTGCTACAGTTGCACCGGCTTTATAAGTATAAGTACAATACATAATTAACCTAACCTTAATGCGATTCTTCTATTTGTACCAGAAGTCCAAATAACATATGTATTGCTATTATATGTTGTTGTATCGCCAAAACTTCCATAAGCATAAGTTGTCAACCATACATCTGAATATCCTGTTATATCCCCACCCATCATACCAAGAACATAATTAGCCCAAGCAAGAGGCCAAAATGGATGTAGAAGGTCTTTTGAAGAATCTAATGGTAAAGTAGTTGTTTGTGTAGTTAATAATTGTCCAATAGCACTATATCCTAAATGAGTAAAACCATATAAAGGAGCATTTACACCTGTTACATCAGCTGCCAAATTATTTACATATCTAGGAGCATATGCATATACTGTTGAACCTTCTAATGAATCAAAATTAACCCAAAAGAAAGGAGGATACCCTGCCGCTGTTGTATCCCAAGCACTTCGTCTTGTTCTTTGGAATATACCACATGGGGCAGTTCCATTTGATGAACCATACACACCACCTTGTAAAGAATGGAAAAATGCATGACCTTGATTTGCATGAATATATAAATATCCACCAGATGCAATAAGCGTTCTTTGACAGTTTCCAACGGTTGAAGAAGTAAAGGTTTCATTTGTTCCACTAACACCTACAATTGACCAAGTTTCAAATCCATTTACAATCAAATAACCAGCAGTTGCTACGTTTAAATCCATATAAACAGATTGTGTTGGATTATCTAAACAAGCAGCACTCAAAACAGCAGAAGTTGAGGAAGAACCTGAAGTTCCTGTTGAGCTATAAAGACCCCATCCAGCCGCACTTGCCGTTGTTGTAATGGATGAACCAGATACTACACAATTAGTAGATAAACTAGAAACAAGTGTCGTACCTGTTAGAATTTTTATTACATCGGCTAAGATGTTTGCTGCTGTTGAACCGGCTTTATATTGATAAACTGCATACATAATTTTCTCCTAATATTGCTGATAATAACCGTATAATCCTAACATTTGTGCAAAGCATATATTTTCACCTTTTAATCCATACAATATTTCTGAAGAATTAAACATTGCCAATTGCCCTGCTGAAGTCAATGGTGTTTGTGTTGCATTAAATGTTACAACCAAATTACCGCTTGGTGATAAAGTATATGCATGGTCTGGAACACCATTTATAATAGCACTAATTGATTCAGAGGTATTTGTTGATGTTAAATAAATATTATTCTCTGTTAAAGTAGTTAAATCAATTGTTGCTAATCCTGTTATATTTATACTGATATGACCACCCTGCCATGAAACATCATAATCAGTAGAAGAATTCTTGGCTAAATATTGTGATTCATAACCACCACCGATAACACCAGAACCGTTTTCACCACTATATCCTGAATATCCAGATTGACCTGAATAACCAGAATAGCCACTATATCCTGATGTTCCGCTATAACCAGAATAACCTGATGCCTGTGCATTAAAACCTGAATATCCACTATAACCTGACCCACCACTATAACCCGATGTTCCTGAACCTGAATAACCGCTATATCCAGAATAACCTGATGTACCTGAATATCCACTATAACCTGACCCACCACTATAACCAGAATATCCTGAATAACCAGAATATCCTGAACCAGAATATCCTGAATAACCAGATATACCAGAATTACCACTTGCTCCTGTTGCTCCTTGAACTGCAATCATGCTGAAATTTGCATATTCAGCGGTAACAGTAGTTACACTAGAGGTTAAGTTTTCAATTCTTACATCAAAATAATCACCTATATTTACTGTTCCAAGAATACCTGTAATTGTAACAGGAGTAACTTTATTTGCATTTTCCATATTTACTTCAACAATATGGTCTGTAATTCCTGTTCCATTTTGGAAAATTTGAACAATAAGATTTTGGTTTCCTAGACTACATGTAATAGATATAGTACATAATGTTTCAAATGCTCCTGCTGTATCTGCTACAATTTGGTCGGTATTAAAATGCATACCATTATTATCACCTGCTACCCAACCGGCAGTAAATTGATAAAAATTATTTGCACTTACAATAGACGTAGCTGTGGAGTTAGCATTTATGGTCATTTCACCATAAGAAGCATTTCCCGGTAAAGCTGGTGTTCCTGAAGCACCAGAATATCCTGAACCACCACTATATCCAGAATAACCGGATGAACCATTAGAACCTGTTCCACCGCTATATCCTGAATAACCTGATGCACCATTAGCACCAATAATACCATTCGTTCCAGAATAACCGCTATAACCTTGTTCTCCTTGTTCTCCTGAATAACCAGAATATCCAACACCTGAAATACTTACAATGCCTGATAATTCATTATAAACAGTAGTAAATAAACCTAACAAAAAATTCTGATTAGCTGATGTTGGAGTAAAACCAGAAGTTGTTATTAAGGCAGTTGTATTAACTACCATTTCCTGTGGGGTATCTATTGGCATTTGTTATCCTATACCGTTGCTGCTTGTACTACTTGTGATACATTTGTAGCTTCGGCAAATAAATTACCTGTAAATGGGTCTACTGATTGACCTGTCAATACTCCATCTAAAGCGGTTAATAAAGTGTTTCCTACTTGCAACATAATTTTACTCGTAGCTCCTGCAATTATTGTTACATTTCCATTTGATGTAATTGTTGTTCCTGTAGAATCCATTTGTATATTAGTATCTTCAGTTAATGTTGATTCAGGAGTTAAAGTATTTTTTAATGTTACATTATATTTTTCAGAACCCGGTGTGCTATCATATTGAACACGAACACCATTATCAGGAGTTTCAAATACTGTATTTGTTGGTGAAGCTTCTGAATTAAAATCTGGTACTCCAATTTCTTCAGGATATTTACCTGTTGGGTCACTAAAACCTTTTGTCTTATCAGGTTGCGTTTGATAAATACCTGCTATTGATGCAAAGTAAACAGGGAAATTATGGTCGCCCCCAATAAAGAATAAACACACATGACTTCCTTGAACTGGTACACCACTCCATCCTAAACCCGAAATACTTCCACCTTGAATTGGATTTGCAGGAATAGCCCACGGTAATTTTTCAACTGGAATACCATCGGTATTAGAATCTAATCTATTTGTAGAATGAAGTCCAATTATTCTAACTTGAACTCTACCGGCATTAGTTGGGTCTACATTATTTTCTACAACACCTATTTGAATATTATTATAAAACGGTGCTTGTATATCTTCATTTTCAAAATTAAACATTAATTATCTTTCCTTTAGTTGCATCGGATTCAGCATATGAATCCTTTATAAGTGTAACTTTCTGCATATAATTACCAAACGAATAATAATGAGTAATACTTTTTATTAACCAATATCCATATTCTTGTTTATTATGATATTCTTCACGATTCAAAGAAATTTGTTCTACGAATATCATTTTTCCTGCGTATCTATACAATGCTCCTTCCATGATAACTTCTCTTCTATTAAAACCAGAAATTAACATCTTCATGGAATAATCATTTCTTGCTTGTACAGTTGCTAATTCACCACCATAAAAAGCTATATGGTCATTTATATCATCAATACTATTATCCAAATATGCCGTGTTTCCCATCAAATTTGTTTTATTTATAAATTGACTATATGTTTGTTTAACATCAATTATATTTTTATCTTGGTTATAATTAATACCAAAATAACGATGACCACCAATACCATTTACTCTTATTCTTTGTTTAGCAAAATCCAAATTATGAACTTCTTTAAAGGTGTTTATAAAATATTGATTTGCATTTTGTTTTCTATAAGAATAAATATCAAAATCTGTTGTTGTAGGATTTTTAACAATTAAACTTGATAAAGAAACAAAATTTTTAATCGGTATTGAAGCATTTTCATTTCCTGTTGTACTAAAAAATAAATACCCACCTTCATGTGGTGAAACACTTCTTCTTGCCTTTCTTACTAACCATTTTATAGTTTCAATTGGATGTAAATAAGGGATAGTAAAATTTGGTAATACATCAGCAGTAGGTTCTAAAACATATTGGTCTGGTGTTAATTTCATTTGATATGTTAATACTGATTGGAGTATTTCACTAATCGTTTTATTATTAAATCCTACAGAATAATGTGAACCAAAAAACGTATCATAAACTCCCTTTTCGACCAAATAAAATCTATAAATATTTTCACTAATACTTGGTGATTGTATAGTTATATTCCAAATATCAAATTCAAATTTCTTTAACATTTCTAAATCAGCATTAGAATTAGTAGTTGTTGGGTCTTTTAATTTTTGTTCAACGATAACCTTTATATTTTCTTTACCTGTTAATACAATTGTTTCAAAAAATCCATTTTTATCATCTATAACTAATTCGGCTGTCAAAAACATATTCTCTATATTTTCAATAAAGAAAAATTCATGTATGAATTTATTATTCAATTGAACTTCAGTAAGAGCATATGGAGGCTGAATATTTGTAAGATAAAAAGTCCATTTACTTGTAACTAACATTATTGTGTGTATCCTTTTAATAGCAATAATACGGTTGGTATAATCTCTTGCTTTATTATATTTATACTGTTTAATGTTTGTAAATCTGCAAATGGGTCTTTTACTCCATTAAATGCCGCAAGTAACCACCAAAGATTAGGAGTACCATAAAATTTTTGGCTTATTAAATCCCATCTATCTTCGTTTGTAACCTGATATTGATTGTAATAATTGATATTATTTTTTATAGAAGTTAAATCAATTTTATTAAAAATATTAATAATTGTATTTCCATCAACAGGATATACAGTTGTACCTAATATGTTTATAATAGATTGTGAATTTGCCATCTTAATCTCTTCTCTTTCTTAATATAAGTTCAACTTCTAATAAATGTGCTGGATTTAATTCTGTTAAACCTATAACTTTTTGATATAAAGAACTCTCTTTTATAATTTCTGTTATTACTTGTGTAACACCATTGGGTAAAGGAGAGGTTGGTATATTATTTGTGGGAATATCTTGAGAATTTGTGCTATCAATTAAAAGGTCATTTATTTCTCCGACTCTTTCTCCTACATCTTCTAAAGGAACATCAAATGTAATATCGTTTGTTAGTGCTGATGTTTCACCATTTTGGGAAGTTATCGCTCCTACTATTTTCTTTATATCAGTACCTTGAATAGAATTAGGTGATACTACTCCTTGTCCTGCATTTTGACCAGTTCCATAACTTTGTACAGATTTTCTTACAGGTAATGAATCAAACATATCAGCATAAATATTAATTACTTCTTCAAAGGATAATGAAACGGTTGCTGACATTGGAATACCATTCTTTTGTAATTTTGTATGATTGTTATATTTGACATTCATAGCCTGTAAAGAATAATAATTCAAACCAGCTTGAGCATTTAATGTTTCAAAAGCACTACCATGAATTCTAAATACACTTGGGTATTCAATCAAGCCGGCTACTTGTCCTAAGTTAACTCCATATTTACTACCATTTCTACTTGGATATGAATTTTTTCTAAAGAAAAGAATAGGTGTATAGATATCATCGTTTAGATTATCATAAGCAAATAAATCTAATATGATTTGGAATTTTCTTCTTTCGGCATTTTTCCAAAGAAAAGGAGCATCGAATACAGTTCCGTGGTCACTACCTGTGAGGAAGTTTGCCCATGCATTTGTGACAGATTGAACACCTGTATTTATGTTATTCATAGCTGTTTGGAAAGTAGAGGCATCGTTGCTATAACTATGATTTATAGTTTCACTTATTTCGTTATTAGGAATAAAAAATTTATAAGCACCTCTACGAGCCATAGGTTTAAAACCATAGGCAGGCTGACCACTAAGAACCTGTTTAAAATAATTTAAAGTAGGTGGTGAAAATGCTTCAAATGTAATAAAAGAATCCTGTTCCGCATTTGGATTATTTTGAAGATTAAAAATCTTCTGCCAGTTTTTAGGAACTGGAATTATTGTATTACTATTTAACGCAATAGTTCCCTGTGATGCAGTAGCTCCTGTATCTTGTGGGGTATATTCATATTCTTCAGCTTGAGGTATTGCGGGATTTACATTGGCTGCCATTTTAATATCTTCCTTTTGCTATATCGTACATTGAATCTCCATCACCCTTTATACCGAGTAATGCAGATTTTGTATCCGCTGGTGGTATATTAATAACTGGTTTGTTCTTTACTATATCTTTCCTTAATTCAGATATTTCTTTTACCACTTCTTTATTTGATTCTTTCTTTTCTGCAATTTGTTTCTTTTGTATTTTTTCTTGTGCTTCATCAATTTGTGTAGTTATTTGTCTTGTTGGAGCGGCTTCTATGCCTTTTCCTTTATGCTTTTCAATAAGCATTTCTTCATATTCTTTAACAGTTGTCTTTTCTGTAATACCAAGTCCTTCTTTTTTAGCAACTTTTAATTGGGCTTCATTTAAAGCTGACCCTTCATATTTTTTCTCACCTTCTTTTTCTTGTGCTTCTTCCCATTTCTTTGCAACATTACTTGACCAATCAAATGCTAATTTAGTTAAAACAGCACCAATGGCTACAACTAAAAGAGGGCCAGCTGCTGATACAACTCCACTAAGAAGTTTTGGTATTAAATCTTTTGCTAAACCACCAAATAAATTTCCAAATAAACTTGATAAGAAACCACCACTATCTTTTTTATCATCTTTATCTTGTTTTCTGTTTTCAAATTCCATTTGGTCTTCAAAATTTTCTTCATCTTGTCTAATTTTTTTATCAAGTAATTCATTAGATTTATCAACATAATTAGAAATATTTTCTAAATATATTGTGTGTCTTTTTAATTCTGTGTTTGTTTCTTCAACGTATTCAGTTAAATCTGATTCTTCTCCTATTGGTTTATAAACTTCTTTAAATTCTACTCTTTGTGGTTTAGTTTCTATTTGTTGTGGAGATTTAGTTTTTTTTCTTTTTTCTTCAGCTTCTATAAAAGATTCAAAAAAATCTTCACCTAAAGGTGTACCTTTTTCTGCCCTTGCAGTTACTTTTTCTTCAAATTCTTTTTTCCTTTGTTCTTCATATCTTTCAAGTAATTGGAAAATCTTATAACTAGAAGCACCTTCTTGTTTTAATATTTCTGCAATATCTTCTTTCTTTAAAGGATTTCTTGTGTTTCTATTTAATTCTGTTATTCTTTTTAATAGTTCTACATCATTTTTATTTTCTTCTCGTTGTTTAGCAAAATCTTTAAATCCTTTAAGTCCTGCTGAAATCTGCGGGCCAAAATTCCCAAATAAACCTGCACCCGAAATTCCTTTTAAAAGATTGATACCAAGATTACTTCCAGAGAAAGTAGTTTTTAAACTCTTCTGGAAATCTTTCATGTTAAGACTGAAAACATTGAATACAGCATTAAGCTTTTCATTTGTTCTCAAATAAGCCTTAAAATTACTCTCGGTAGATAATCTCTCTTTTTCTCTTTCTATATCTATTTTCTTTTCAAAATCAAGACTTTGTTTATATTGATTTCTTAAAGCATTAGTAGCAGCTCCAGCTTTCTTAATATTTTCTATTAATTCTATTTGTTTTTTAAGTTGTTCAGTAGAATATTTTTTGAAATCTTCTCCGAAACTTTTTTCGGGATTATAATATTTTACTTCTCTTTTTATTATTTCGTCTTCAACCTGTCTTTTAGGAGCCATTTTGTTCTGCTTCTTTCTTTAATTTAGCTAATATCTTATAAAGATAAAATTCTCTTTCAAACAATGGAAGTTCATCAAGATATCTAGCATCCAATCCATTTGAATTTTCTAATATATAAAAAGTTTCATTTAAAATACTTTCAAGGGTAACATTCCCAACTACGAACACTCTTAGAAAAAATTTATAATTTCCAGAGAATCAAATTCATAT
>JACTVF010000044.1 GCA_019695435.1 Methanoregulaceae archaeon
GGCTTCCTGCTTCATGGCCCCTCCGGGACACGGCGGGGCAAGATGGTTTTTATTATTCGTCATCACCCAGCCGCGGGGGCGTCCCTTCGGGGCGGCGGCACTCATCGTTCCTGATAGAGGGAGTATCCCACCTCCTCTCTCCCAGACCCAGTTTAAGAGGTAATCATTGTATCACGTTTCAGGCTCCCTTTTGTATTACGACATCAGATTGTTCTCCCCCCTGCCGGATCAAATCTCTATCTTAATTGGCCGCCGCCCGTACACGCCGCCCGTACAGTTTCATTCTGATGCTTGGCATATCCACCCTCTGCCTTCACCACGAACCGCTCCCGCTGGCGCTGGAAAGGATCACAGAGGTAACCGGATCAGTCGAGGTGATGGACGAAGGGCTTCACCGTCTGGAGACAGCCGAACCGCTCCTTTCTCATACCTGCACATTCTCCATCCATGCGCCCTGCCGGGGGATCAACCTCGCAAGCCTGCTGGAGTCGATCCGCCGCGCCAGTGTTGAGATGATGGAAGAATGCTTCGCCATCGCCGCTGAGGTGAATGCACCGGTCGTGGTGTATCCCGGGTACTTCGCGTGGCACGAAGAGCGGGACCGGGCTGAGTTACAGCTCAGATGCTCGATTGCCGATCTCTCCCGTGCCGCACGGGAATACTCGGTGCAGTATGCAGTAGAGAACATGTGGAACTGGGAGTATTTCCTCCTCAAGACCCCGGCCGAACTGCCGTTAATCGACGGCTGTGGCTTTACGCTCGATGTGGGGCATGCGCACCAGAATCACTGTCTCTCCGCATTCCTCGACCACCCGGCACAGCACTACCACCTGCACGGCAACGACACGAGCGAGGATTCACCCTGGGGGGTAGGCAAAGGCACGATCGATTTCGGACCGGTGATGGAGGCGATCAGGAAAAGCGGCGGATCCCCCATGATCGAAGTGGCAGATTTCGACGAAGCGGTTGAGAAACTGCTGTAACCGGTGCCTTATTCCTGCCAGCGAGCCGGAACAGACTGTGTTTTGCAGCAAAAAACTGAAGATTTCCGCAATATTTTATAAGGTAAACCTACAATGTATCTAGGCAATCTGCATGTGTGGCTCAGCCGGTAGAGTTTTTCCTTGGTAAGGATGGAATAAAACCGACTACTTCCTAACAACGATTGCAGAAAAACAAGTGCCTAAGTGACTCAGCCCGGTAGAGTACCTCCTTGGTAAGGAGGAAGTCGCGAGTTCGAATCTCGCCTTAGGCTTAATCTCAAAACTGACCTTTTTTGTTTGAACCATCTCCTTTCAACCATCTGCTATGAGAAACGTTCCACAAAAACGCATGGTGGGGCACGATGGATTGCTTATAGACTACGAAAAAGAAGAAGATTAATCGATCTTCGCTTGTTCTGGATAATACATTAAATTCATATTCGGCTGCTCGTTCGTATTTGCTCCAATAAGGTCTGTCTCATAAGAACTTTCAATTTGAGCGGGGACTGTTACCCCGGGGAATTTTGGATCCTGGTGAGCCGGTACGAGAGTGTATTGCCGGATGATTTGCGCCCCGGTCACACCGGTGGGGAGTATTTTGACCAGATATATCATATTCCCGAGAGACGTCCATGTACCCGTCTCTTCAGAATAAGCGTATGTTGTGTCTATCACAATATTGCTTGACTCCTCTTTTGTTGTGCCCTCCCGGTAATCCACTGAGCCGTCGGAATAGAACTTAAACTCATATCCGGTCGATTGTGCTGCTGTTGGATCGCCATACTGCCGGATCCACCGGTGTAGGATAGGATCCGTTATCGGGGTGACCGTCGTTGTGGCAGCCGCGGTTATAGCGACCGTGGCAGCCGGCGTGGTCACAATAGCGGCGGCCTCCGGACTTGATGTGGCTGTCGACGATGTTGTTGGAACCGGGGCCGGAGTGGTTACCGGTGTGATCGTTGATGAAGTACCGGAATTACTAGTACACCCGCCGACCAAAATGACGATGATACACATCAGGATGAGCGAAATAATGGATTTCTGCATATTCCCCTGATTATACCCTGACACGATAACTATTGTCTTTGTCCCGAAAACTACCAGCCATTTTTCCAAACATGAGCATTCAACAAATTATGAGGCTCTCCCGCTTCAGGACCCATCAGGCTCACGGTAAGGCAAGGGAGTTTTTGAGATTTTTGCTGTCACTGATACGCCGCGGGGCATCCTTCGGGTTCGGCGGCTCCTATCGTACGTAGGGTACGGGGGTATCAGCCGCCAGTCTTCCGTATCTACCGTCCGGACATGTGAACACAAGAGGTATGGGGGGTGAGCCCCACCTGGGCCGGGACAAGCGGGGTAGCCCGCCATATGCACGGATTTTTTTGAACTGACAGGACACACGACTCGGTTATTTTCCGGAAAGTCCGGCAACCTCAATGGTCATTTTTACAAAAGCTGGACAACATCTCCGGATTTTTCCGGGTCCCGACCGTACTAACTGGTCCTTTGCCGGGACGTTTTCAGGTTCACAGTCTCTTCTTCAGTTCGTCTGCATAGATATGGAGGAACCAGCCGTTCAGGCTGTACGACAGGCTGATGGAATTGCAGAAATTATTGAGCAGATTTTCCCGGACTTTTTCGGATTTGACCTGCCCGATCTTATCGAGTTCTTCATATAACCGGATCAGCGTGTCCCGGGGCAGCGTCCGGATCCGTTTTTCAAAATACCGGATCTGCGGTTCGGTCTTGAATTCGTCGTTGCCGGACAATGCCCTCATATAACTCGCAAAACACAGTTCGGTATTCCGGATAAAACGCCCGCGGAGATCGTTCATCTTGGTGCTGCTGATAAACAGGTTTCTGATCTTTTTACCCATCTTACGGACCAGTGACAGCTCCCGTACCTGTGATTCAATAAAACCGGTATATTCCTGTTGTTCTTCCCGTGACAGCATACCGGTTATTATGAGTCGGTCCCTAAAAAATTTTTGAACCCTTGTCTGTATACCAGTTTTCCGGGACAATCTCCACAACCGGAATCACCGTGCCGTTCTCCGTCCCGCCACCGCTCACCCCAGCGAGGATAAGGCCGAAGTGCGGGATATACCTGAGAATAAACGTGAGGATTTCAATCGCATCAGTAAAAAATGGGTGGATTAGTAAAGTATCTGCACTGGTGTGACAGCGGCAGGTACCGTCCTTTGAATAGAAAGGACGGCTCCTTGTGCGGGCTGGAAATTAAGCGTGAACTGCGTATACGGAGTTGTACTCGGAGGAAGGTATATCGAAAGAACCATCTGGGCATTAGGGTCGAGTAATGCGCCAGAAGTTTGATTATTGATGCTTTCTGATATGCACCAACTGGGAGAAGAAGTGCTTGCATCGAGAATGTCAGTGCAGGCATCCGGTGTGTCCAGTGCCAAGCCCATATAGGTCAAATTGCCAATGTGGCCTCCCTTATTATCGTTATAGGATATTACCATCTGGGAGATGTCCATTGGTGTGTCGCCTGCTGTGAGTGCCACTGTTGTATTGGCATAGGAAAGGTGATCGGTTTGGCCTACTGCAATCCCATACACGTTCCCTACCACTTCCATGCTTGAGCTCCCCTGCTGAACACCGGCATGGATCGTTGCCTGTGCCTTCTGCGCCGTGAAGAGCCCGGCGCCCAGCACCACGTACGCGAACACTGCCGCAACGACAACAAATGCAATCAGCACAATTGCAGCCTCAAGGCCGGTAAAACCCTCTTCGCCGTTCAGATGTTTATGTGGCATATCCATATATTCATCATCCTCATGATCATTTTAGAGAGAACTCCTATCATTGAAAATGCTCAATAAGATCATAAAGATTTCGCAAACGATATTACAACAAATAATTAAAAACCGGCTCTGGAGAAAACCTGTAATTATCCGATTTTTCCAAATCTTTTGAATACGTTACGATAATGATCCCACACTTCAAGGGTGGAAGCCCAAAGGGAACATTCCCTTGATCCCCGGTTTATCCTTCAATCACCTGAAAAGAGTTGATCGGTAACCCTCGTTTCGGAAAAATTTTCGTTAACCTTCCGAGGCACTGCCGCAGGATGGGGGAGACCTTAAGCATGCGGGGGCGAAAGGCATCGAAATGCCGAAGCCCCAAAGAGCGTTACGCAAAGGTCATAAGGATTTCTCAAATGCCCAAAAATACCAAGTACTTTTGCTTCAGGAATGCTTATGAAAATTTTCAGGAAAGCGAAAAACATCCATCCCAAAAAACGATAACTGGCTAAATATCTTTATCTGGAACTACCACCTCCGAAGCCGCCGCAAGTGGCAGCCTTCATTATCAACGGTTCCGGGTTTCCGGTATCGAAGATGTCGAATTTTTGCACTCATAATAATTCTGCCTTAAACAGTCTTTATTTGACCCACGCATTCCCCTACGCTCAGGAGATCCGCCCAATAGAAAATGCATGGCAGGGTTCCCTGTCGATGTATCTGCCTGCTTTCGTAAAGCATAAGCGTTCGAAGGTATATGAACGTGTGACGGCAGAAACCGCCAGGAAGCACAACTGAGGTGAATTGAATGGTTAAACTGACTGCAGAGATGAAAGAGGTATTTTCAAAGAACAAGATCTTTGCCATCGCCACCGCATCAAAGGCCGGCATACCCAATGTCGTACCGATGGGCTCTGTCCAGCTGGTGTCCGATGACACCATCTGGCTGGGTGACAATTTCATGAATAAGACTCTTGCAAACATAAAAGAGAACCCCCATATGGCGATCTATTTCTGGGAGCCGGAAAAGAAGCGCTGTTTTCAGGTCAAGGGGTCGGTCACGGTAAAGACGAGCGGGCCCGATTATGAAAAGGAAAGGGCGCAGATCAAGGCAAAAGGTCCCCAGTACCCGGCAAAGGGGCTGCTGGTACTTTCCATCACCGAGATATTCGAATGCACTCCCGGTCCGGACGCAGGAAAAAAGATCGGATAAACCGGCCGTTTGAACCTATTTTTTATTTTTCCGGGCGTTCCGGTTCGCGCTGATGAAAGTCTGCCACCCCCTTTTTTTCGCGCAGCCATTTCGTTGCCGGGTACAGCAGGAGCGTGAGGACCAGCGCGACAAGGACAATCGTTATGACCGACCCGGCCATCCTGATACCAAAAACAATGACCACCACAAGGGCAAGGCAGAGCAGGACGCGCTCGGTCCGGGACAAGGTCGCGGGAAATGTCATCGTGCTCGTATCTGTCGGCAGATAATACAAAGATTCCCTTTTTGTCAGGCAAAGGAAGGCCACGAGGAAAGGGGGATCAAAACCCCGGCTGCTCGCGGGCCTCCCACTTTGCAAAGCCGAGCCGGGCAAAAAACGCGGCAGGAAGAAGAAGGATCACGGCAGCGAGAGCAGCAAACGGTGCGGCAAACGCAACTGCGGAGAGGATGATGAGCACGATACCAATGAGGACGAGATACGTGGCCATCACCTTCACGTTATAGACAAGGACGCTGGGCGACAGGCCGGTCAGCCAGATGGTGATCCCGAGGCTGTAGAACGAGATCGAGAGACAGAGCACGACCGCCGGGACAAGGTAGAGCACCTGCCCGGAGAGCAGGGCGGCGAGCGCGACAAACACCGCGGGGATCAGCTGGAGGACCGAAAAACTCGCAATCTTGCTTTTTATGAGGGTCCGGACGCTGACCGGCAGGCACGCATAGGCCCCGTACGTGTCAAACATCGTGATCCATGTGTACATCGTCGATGCAATCACGCCGGTTACGATGGCAAATTCAAGGAGGACACCATAAGACGGGAGGTACCCGTTGAGGAGCGAGAGGAAGAACCAGATCACAACCAGCGGGATGGCAAAAGAAAAGAGTGTCTGGCCGACCATGCCCCCGCTCCGGTACATATCGATGAGGTCCTTTGCAGCCAGAGGCGGCGTGGGAAAGAAGGAGAGTTTTCTGGCAAGCGGCGTGAGCATGTCAGGGTAATGTTTTGTCGCATCGGATGTTTCAGGAGTAAAGAGCCAGATCGAGATACAGAAAAGAACCGCGATGGCCAGACAGGAGAGGACGAGGTTTTCCCATGAAAATGTGGTGAAGAGCATCAGCGGGGGAAAGTACCGGGCGGGGTTCTGCCCGGTCAGGAGGGCAAGTGCCCCCCCGGCTCCCGCAATGACGACGAGGATCGCGGCGAGCGCCGGCTTCGAGCGCGAATAGACCGAGGAGAGGAAAAAAACGGCGCAGAGGCCGGAGAGGAAGGAGAGCGTGAGGGTGAGGGAGAGGAGCAGCGGCAGGGTGACCGGCACACCGATGAAAGGAGAGGCGAGCAGGAACCCGAGCGCGAGCGGGAACACCCAGAGGACAAAGTAGTAGAGCGTGTCTTTTATGACAAAGTTTGCAAAGATGAAGCGTTCGGAAAGCGGCAGGCTCCGTGCGGAATAGGTAAGGAGACTCGCCTGCCCGAACCGCCGGTTCATCACCTCGGCCCCCAGCAGGCCGAACGCCCCGACCATGAAGCCGAGCATCAGGTAGTTCGCATGGAGGACTAGTGAGAGTTCCCCGGCTGGCAGTGCCTGGCGCATCAGCGGGAGGAGGAACGAGCCCATGAAGGCGATCCAGAAGATGAGAATGGGAAAGAGCGCAAACGAGATGCTCCCAAACATCGTCGAGTGGACCCGCCACTCCTCTTTTACCATCGCAATAAACAGCTCAGGCATTGCGGTCCCTCTGCACAAGTGCAAGGAAGAAGTCGTCGAGGTGCCGGTGCTCGGTCTTAAGGTCGGAGACCGTCCCGGTGTGGAGGATGTTTCCCTTGTGCAGGATCGCAAAGCCCGAGCAGATCTCCTCAGCCACCTCGAGGATGTGGGTCGAGAGGAAGATCGTATTACCGGCTTTTACGTATGCCGTGAGATAATCCTTGACGACATGCTGCATGATCGGGTCGAAGTTGATGAGCGGCTCGTCGATCAGGGCGAGCTCCGGTTTGTGGATAAATGCCTGCGCAAACATCAGTTTCTGCCGGGTCCCCCGCGAAAGGTCCTTGCAGAGCACGTCTTTCTTGTCCGCAAAATCGAGGAAATCGAACCACCATGCGGCCCGCTCTTTGATATCGGGGATCTTCCGGATCGCACCCACGAACTGCAGGTACTCGGCTGCCGAGAGGAAACTCGGGGGCGTCTCCTGTTCGGGAATGATCCCGACACGCTCCCGGACGCCGATGGGATCCTGTTGCACGTCAAGGCCGAGCACGGTCGCCGTCCCGCCGGTCGGCCGGATCTGGCCAGTCAGCATCTTGATCATGGTCGACTTGCCCGAACCGTTGGGGCCGAGCAGGCCAAAGAGCGCGCCTTTCTCCACGGACAGGGTGACGTGGTTGACTGCGACGAGGTAGCCGTACACTTTCGTGAGGCCGGCTGCCGATATCGCGGGAGCAGTCATGGCCGGTTTACCGGGGAAATGAAAAGGAGATCTACCGGCTGTACAGGTGTCCTGAGCGTGCGCCCCGGGAGGGTGCAGGAAAAACATGCGGTGTCGTTCATGGATGGTTCTCCAAATGGATGGCAGTTACGGAGAGACGGGGTCGTCCCCGGTATGCGGTCGTAATCCGGTTCGTAATATCAGTCATGGTCGTCTGCTCCTTTTCTCTTTGCCGTCACGCCGGTCGCATTACAGGATTCATCCGTCTCCGGGCGGGCTGCAAGGCCGTTCCAGAGGAACGCCAGTCCCTGCTGTCCGAGCAGTTCCCGTTTCTCCGGGTCGGGTGTCGCCATGATCCGGGGAGAGATCCCGGCGAGGGAGGCGGCAAGAATCGAGCAGAGGAGGGCCGGGTCATAATCCCGTATGATGCCCTCACGGATCCCGTCCCGGACCAGTTCCTGTAAAAAGAGGAAATGCGACATGCCCACTTCATGGGCGGTCGTGGAGACAAACGGTGAATGGGCGAACTGCTCCATGAACCGGAACCTGCCCGGGTTTGCGGTCGCCCACGCAATCGCATTCTTTCCTACCCGGCAGATCTTTGCCTTGACCGTCTGCTCCTCGCCGACTCCTGTTTTGAGGGCTGCGCCCGCTTCGCTCTTGACCTGCCGGTAGAGCGTATCGATCAGTTCCTCTTTTGTCTTAAAATAGAAAAAGAGTGTCCCGGTCGCGACCCCGGCCTCCCGCGAGATCATCGCGGTCGGCGTACCGTAAAACCCCCGCTCGGTAAAGAGCACGAGTGCCGTTTCGAGGATCGCATCCCGTTTGTCGTGTACCGGATCCATACGGTTCACCGCACCAGCGCCTCCACCTGTTCCTGTGAAAACGGCCCGCCATGCCCGGCATAGATGATCTCCGGGTTGGTATCAAGGATCATGCGGATGCTCTTTACTGCCGCTTCCGGGTCTTCTGCAAAGACCGGGAGCCGGGGCCGTGCGGCAGGGAACATCCCGGTGATCAGATCGCCTGCAATGCACTCGCCGGTCGCAAGGCTCACCGAGAGCGACCCGTTCGTGTGGCCCGGCGTGGGGATGATCGTGCCGTCCACGCTGAATGCTCCGAGCCGGTACGGGGCATCGATCCGGATCACCGGCCGGACAGCGAGTTCCGGCGCCGGGGCGTGCTTTCCGATCATAAGGCGGAGCAGGTACCCGAGCAGCGCGGTCGGGGGTGTCGGGGCGCTTGCACCCGTACAAAGATAATCCGCCTCACGGGCATGGACGAGCACCGGGGCACCGGTAGCACCGGAAAGCGCGGCTGCGCCCCCGGAATGGTCGAGGTGTGCATGGGTGATAATAATCAGTGCAAGATCCCAGGGTTTCAGCCCCTCCTCCTGTAAAGCCGAGAGGATCTTCGGGGCGCTCCCCGGCAGGCCGGTATCCACGAGCACCGGCCGGGCCCCCCGGATCAGGAATGCATTTACATGGCCGAGAGGGATCGCCTTAACGATGGAAACCCGGGAAGTGACAGGTTCATCCATGGGGGCTCTCCCCGGAGAAGAGGGAGCGTACGCGGGCGGCCTGGTTCATGCACCACAGCCCTCCTTTGAGTACCGGCACGACGACGCCCATCATCCCTTCCATATCCGCTTTCACGTCCTTCATGAGCCGGGGAATCGGCAGGTGCTGGGGGCAGGCCTTCTCGCACTTCCCGCACTGCCGGCAGAGCCCGGCATACGAGACATCACCGATGAGCCCGCCGTGGTGGCCGATATACTGGAAGCGAGGGGCCCGGTCCTTCGGGAAGAGGTGGTGTGCATTGTAGAGCGCAAAACAGCCCGGGATATCGACCCCGGCCGGGCAGGGCATGCAGTACCCGCAGCCGGTGCACCCGACCTTCATGAGCCGGCGGTAGGTCTCCTTTACCTGGTCGATGCGGGCAATGTCGTCGGGAGTGAGTGACTGCGGGAGTGCCGACCCTGCGACGCGGATGTTTTCATCGATATGGGCCTCGTTGTTCATGCCCGAGAGGACGACGGTCACTTCCGGGTGGTTCCAGACCCAGGAAAGGCCCCACTCGGCCGGTGACCGTTTCACCGGCGCCTCGTCCCAGATCTTCCGGATCTCCTCCGGTACCGGCCCAGCGAGGTTCCCGCCGCGCAGGGGCTCCATGATCATAACAGCGAGGTTTTTTCCTGCTGCATACCTCAGTCCCGCAGTCCCAGCCTGGTTGTGTTCATCAAGAAAATTGTACTGGATCTGACAGAACTGCCAGTCGTACGCGTCCACGATCTGCCTAAATGCATCGAGCGTGCCGTGGAATGAGAACCCGGCGTTTCGAATCTTTCCGGCCTTTTTGGCCTGTCCGAGGAATTCGAGCACCCTGAGTCTTTCCATCTTCTCCCAGCTCTCTTTGCCCAGACTGTGGAGCAGGTAATAATCGATGTGATCGGTTTTCAGCGTCGCAAGTTGCTTGGCAAGAATACGTTCCATGTCAGCACGCTCCCGGACCGACCAGTGGGGAAGTTTTGTGGCAATCCTTACCTTTTCTCTATATCCGTCAAGGAGGGCCTTTCCGAGGATCTGCTCGCTCTTCCCGAAATGGTAGGCGGGAGCGGTATCAAAGTAATTGACACCCGAATCAATGGCATGGCGGATCTGCCGGATTGCACGCTCTTCATCGATGCTCCGGTTTTTCGACGGTAACCGCATACAGCCGAAACCGAGGATGGAGAGGCGGTCGCCGGTTTTTGGAACGGTACGGTAGAGCATGAGTGCACCTGTTTTGTATAAATTGACTGGTCAGTCAGTATGTTGGACCGGCATAATATTTAATCTGCGCTGATGTACTCCTGCATCCGGGTCCCGGAAGACTGGAGGATAACGAGACGTACATGCCTCTGTGTCATCATTCATCTGGTACAGGTATGATACAGGGTAAAGGAGCTCGAAATCATTTTTGTACCCGCTCCCCCCGGGTATCACAGAAATAAATGGGGTACAGGCCGCACATCCCACGGCATCCGGGCGGTCTATGAACCCGCATCTCTTTTTTTCACGGGGAGGCCGGAATACCTGCGATAGAACCAGAGCTTGACTCCTTCGACAATAAAGATATACCCGGCCACCAGAATGGCAAGCACGCCAAAAAACGAGAGCGGGGGCGGCACAAAGCCAAAGAGGCTCCCGACAGGGGTAAACGGCAGGACGCATGCAATCACCACGATAAAGATGGTACTTGCGGCAAGGAGCCGGCTCGGCCGGCTCTTCCAGAAGGGGATGGTCTGTGTCCTGATGACAAAGATCACGAGCGTCTGGGTACAGATCGACTCGATGAACCAGGAGGTCTGGAAAAGTGCGACATCGGCCTTGAATATGATGAGGAGGATACCGAAGGTGATAAAGTCGAAGACCGAACTGATCGGGCCGAAGATGACGATAAACTTCTGGATAAATCCCATGTCCCACTTCTTGGGCGTGCTGATGTACGAATCGTCCACCTTGTCAGTCGGGATGGTCGATTCCGAGAAATCATAGAGGAGGTTGTTGAGCAGGATCTGGATGGGGAGCATCGGGAGGAACTTCAAAAAGAGGGAGGCCCCGGCGACCGAGAACATGTTCCCGAAGTTCGAGCTCGTACCCATCAGGATGTATTTCATCGTGTTGCCAAAGGTCTTACGGCCCTCGAGTACCCCATCGTTGAGGATCCGCAGATCGCTCCTGACAAGGATGATATCCGCCGACTCCTTTGCAATATCCACCGCGTTTGCGACCGAGATGCCGACATCGGCCTCACGGATGGAGGGCGCATCGTTGATGCCGTCACCCATGAACCCGACGACATGGCCGTTGTGTTTGAGCGCGTTCATCACCCGGTTTTTCTGGACCGGTGTCATCCGGGAGAAGATGGTCACCCCTTCAACCACCCGGGCAAGTCCCTCGTCATCAAGGTTCTCAATTTCGGTGCCTTTGAGGACTCCTTTTATTGAGAGGCCGATCAGTTCGCAGGTCTTCCGGGTCACCAGCTCGTTGTCCCCGGTAAGGATCCTGAGATCGATGCCGGACCGGGCGAGGAGCTGCACTGACTCGCGGGCGCTCTCCTTGGGCGGGTCGATGAAGGTGATGAGGCCGACAAGGACCATCTCCTTCTCGTCATCCACGGAAAATGTGGCCTGCGCAGTGTCCAGGTGCCGGTAACAGACCGCGAGCGTCCGGAATCCCTGCGTGCTTTGCTCCTCGTAGATCCGCTGGATCCGCTGCCGGGCATTATCATCGAGTGGCCGGATCCCGCCCCCTCGCTCCTCGGCAGCACAGATCCGGAGGATCTCCTCAGGTGCCCCTTTCGATATGATGACGGCGCCGTCTTTACAGGCTGCAACGACGGATACCCGTTTCCTGATAAAATCGAAAGGGATCTCGTCAACCTTGGTGCAGTCGCTGATATCGAGATGCCGGAACCGGACCACAGCCTCGTCGAGCGGGCTTTTGAGCCCGGTGCTGAACACGCTGTTGATGTAGGAGTAGGTAAGCACGGTCTCGCTGTCGTTTCCTTCCGTGTCGAGGTGGCGGACAAGGGCGATCTGGTTCTCGGTCAGCGTCCCGGTCTTGTCGGTGCACAGGACGTCCATGCTCCCGAAGTTCTGGATCGATTCCGGGTGTTTGACGATAG
Source organism: Methanoregulaceae archaeon (assembly GCA_019695435.1). Taxonomy (GTDB): domain Archaea; phylum Halobacteriota; class Methanomicrobia; order Methanomicrobiales; family Methanospirillaceae; genus Methanoregula. The sequence continues at coordinate 12,060 of JACTVF010000044.1, forward strand.
CGCCCTTCTCCGACATCGCGATCGCGCCTTTCGAGAGGTTGAGCGAGA
>JACTVF010000494.1 GCA_019695435.1 Methanoregulaceae archaeon
CATCATCCGGCGCAGGATATCAAGGGTGAGTGGTTTATCATCCGGCTCGTCATAGTTCCGGGGTTTCAGGATCGCCGTTTCCAGCTCGTCAAAATCTGTTACCTTATTGATCTTGTAATACCGGAGAACAATCGACAGGACCATCTGCCGGGTCGAGGGAGCGAGATCCTGGATGTGCTCGGCGTAATTGATAAGATTTTCCTTCGTGAGATGGTTATGAAGCTCGTTGGTTGGTACCCCAAGAAAATCGGCGAAATATCCCAATCGCTCACGGTAGAGTTGGGTCGTTCTTGCAGTCCTCTTCGCCAGTGTGAGTTTTTTTAAGTACCCCGATACAGTATACACCATACAACCCATTCCAAAAAATACATGGATTTAGGAGTTTAAAAAATAGTGGGTGTGAAGTCTGATTTCGTATAAACATATTGAGCATTGTGTCGGCGCCTATATCGCATCACACTACTGCAACCCCGTCGAGATCGGGGTGGGGAACAATCCTGATGCCGCGCAGTGCATTCACGAAGCCGGAGTCCGCATACGGGCTACTGATATCCGTGTGTGCCTGCTGCCGGACTGGCTTTCCTTTACCCGCGACGATATCTTTTCTCCCGACCTGTCCTGTTATGCGGGCGCCGATGTGCTGTATGCCGTGCGGCCGGCAGAAGAGATGATCCCCCCGCTCGTCGCGCTTGCAGAAAAACTCGACTGCGATCTCGCGGTCTACCATCTTGGTTTTGAATCCTACGGTGATGGCGGGACGATCATCGACTGCGGTGTCCCGCTCCACTATTATTACCGGTGTGGTCAGAACCCGTCGAAGAGCGTGGACTGATTATTGACCGCCGGTTTCCTGTCGGACGCATCCGGCGCCGGTGGGGGTACGGTCGTTTGCTCTTCCGGTGGCATAACGGCCTGCCCCACCGGCGGTTTGGTTTCCGCGGGAGAGGCAGGATCGCTCTCCCCACCGGCAGGACCCGTTTTTGTTTTCCTGTCCTTTTTTTTCTGTTCCAGTTCCTTATCGCGTTCCGTTTTTGTTACGGCCTTTACGATCTCCTGTGCGCGGGCCCGGTCATTCAGGAAAAAGTTGAGCCCATCTGCGTCAAGCATCAGCTCGCGGGTGAAGGTCCCGGGGTCGAGCTCGACAAGAAGGGAAATAATACCCAGGTACTTCTCGCGCAGGGTAGCCTGCGGGAGCTGCATGGTGGCAGCAAGGCGCGAGAGTACGGAAGAGCGGATCGCTTTCTGTTTTTTTGCCGTTGACATCTTCTGCCAGCGCTCGGGAGGCAGGATACGGGCGTGGATGCCTTTTCCCCCGGCCGCATCGGCTACTCCGAGGAGCATGACCGCCGTCGCATACCGCCAGAGTGTGTGGTACTGGCGCCGGTAGGTATACCCGATATACTCGTCGGCACGTGCAAGGGAGATGTAGGCCCGTCCGACAGCATCGCGATCCGTGATTGTGTGTACGCTTCCCTCCACCCACTGCTCAATGTCCTCGGGAGTATCATCCACGTCCCAGGATAGTTTCATCAGGTTCTCATCGGAGGTTTTCGAGAATACTGCAGAAACAAGCGAGAAGATCGAGACCCGTTCATCCTTCTGGGTGGTATGCACCTGGTCGCCGCCAAGCGATTCGCGGCCGATGGCCGAGGCATAGAGCATGTTCACTGCCGACCGCATGTCACCCGCGGCACTTTCGGCAATCTCACGGATCGCCGCTTCCGAACAGGCGATCCCCTCGTTTGCACAGATAAATTTGAGCCGGGGGGCGATCGACCGCGCCGGGATTGCCCTGAACTGGACCGGCTCGCAGCGCAGCCGGAGCTCCGGGGAAAGGCCGTAGAGATCGTTTGCGATCAGGATCATGGGCTGCCGGGCGTTTTTTATGCACTCGATGATCGCTTTTGCCCCGCCCCGATCGGCAGTTCCCTGCAGGTTGTCGGCCTCGTCCATCACGATAAGTTTCCGTCCTGACCCGGTCAGGCTTGCCGTGGTGCTGCCGGCGCCGGCAATCCGCTCGATCACCGCGGCCGTCCTCTGGTCGCTCGCGTTGAGCTCGATCACATCCCAGCTCATATCCCGGGCAAGCGCGTACACGCTCGACGTCTTGCCGATACCGGGCTTGCCGTACAGGAGGAGAGGTTTTGACCGGGATGTCCAGGTACGGGCCCAGTCGGCCATCTGGCGGATCGCAGCGGTATTTCCGGTGATATCCGCGAGGTGTTCCGGCCGGTATTTCTCTGCCCACTCCATACCAAAGGAGTCGACCCCGTATCAAATAAATTATCTCTGATGAGGCCACACATAGCGTATAGCAATTTATCAGAGTGGTGCACACCCGGGTGACAATAGTGGTTTCTGACTGTTCCACAACAAAGATCGCACACGTAGTCAGGGAATATGAAGGCGTAACGCGGAAACATGCCATCGGAGAGATGGTCAAGGCCCTCAGGATCGACGCGCCCCATGTCGTCGCCTCGTTTGGCGAGGACGCGGCCGTCATCGAGCACAACGGTGAGGCGCTACTC
>JACTVF010000495.1 GCA_019695435.1 Methanoregulaceae archaeon
AGGCAAGACCACAATACTGACAAAGCTTTCTGAGCTGAATGGCAACAGGATACGAGTGCTCAACATGGGCACTGAGATGCTGGACATAGCCAAGGAGAAGTACAGCATAACCGACAGGGACCAGCTCAGGAGAATGGACGACAAATCGGTGATCGCGGTGAGGAACGCCATAATGCAGAAGGTTATAGAGTCGAAAGAGGACACCATAATAGACACCCATGCATCGGTAAAGCAGGGAAGGAGATACAGGCCCGGTTTCTCCATAGACGAGCTCCAGAAGATAAGAATAAGCGCCATAATCTACATAGACACGACATCCGAGGAGGTGCTCGAGAGGAGTTTCAGCGATAATACGCGGAAAAGGGCTTACGAAACCATAGCCGAACTGGATGAGTGGAGGAGCGTCAACATATCGATAATATCGACGTTCGCGGTATATTTAAATATACCCATATACATAATATATAATCAAGAAGGAAGGCAGAACGAAGCGGCAGAAGAACTGGACAGGATAACCAAGGAAATAATAGGAGGATGATTTTGAATCTTATAATATTAGAGCTCGTACTAATCGCCATCGTCTACGTGTCGTTCTCCGTGTTCGTGCAGAGAAAGCTCGCCAATTACAAGCGCATCAAGGAGATAAAGAAGGAGATGGACGTGAAGATGAAGGAGCTCAGAACCCTCGGTTCGGGCGTCCAGAAGGAGGTCCTGGATCTCAAGCAGAAGGAGATAACCGCCCTGGCATCGGAGAGCATGAGGCACCAGATAAAGCCCACGCTCATAATACTCCCGATATTCTTCGTCCTGTACTACGTGGCGCTGCCATTCTTCTTCCCGGCATCCTTCAGCGTTACGTTACTTTCATATACCCTCTCATACAAGACATTCTTCATAGCGGTCTCGTTCGTGCTGGGACTGATGAGCACGGTCATTCTCGCGGCGTACGAGAGAATGGTTGCCAAGAAGCAGCAGGTGGCGACAACGAATCCCGTTCAATAAGGTGTTAATTTGCCGAAACCAATGCATAGATCAAGAAGCTTCAGGCGACTCGACAGGGTCACCCCTAAGAACAAGCACGTTATACATTACAAGAGGAAGAGCAACTCCCTCCCCCACTGCGCCATATGCAGCAGCGAGCTCAATGGCATATCGCTTAGACCGAGGGGGAAGAGCACTGCGACAAACTCCAGGAAGTTCGGCGGGGTTCTCTGCTCGGCGTGCACTGGCAAGGTGATAAAGCTTGCAAGCAGGATAGAGCAGGGAGAGATGAAGCTCAACGACATAAGCATAGTTGATAGGGCCTTCGTCCTCCAGATGATTTCACACTAAAACCATGGATGGGCGCTGATTTTCCTATGGAAACAATCATAATATCTGGCAAATCCGCGGCCGGAAAGACGACCGTGGCGCAGATCATTGCAAGGAAGCTGCGCATAAAGACGATGGGCGGAGGGGACATACTCCGGGAGCTGGCCCTGGAGCGCGGATGCAAACCCACCGGTGTCGAATGGTGGGACACTCCGGACGGCATAAAGTTCCTAAGGGAGAGAAAGGGGAACACGGATTTTGATAAGGAGGCCGACCGCATACTCGCAAAGAAGATCAAGGCGGGCGGAATAGTGGTGACAAGCTACACCGCGGCGTGGATATCAAAGGAGGGCTTCAAGGTGTGGCTTGACGGGACCTCGAAGACGCGGGCGGCGAGGATGAGGAAGAGGGACAAGACGGGCCAGGCGGAAAGCATGAAGGTAGTGAAGATAAGGGACGAAGACAATTTCAGCGTTTACAAGAAGCTGTACAACATAGATTTCGGGAGGGACAAGACGCCCTTCGATCTCGTGATAGACACCAACTCGAAGACACCCGAACAGATCTCCGAGATAATACTTAAAAAATTCAGGGAAAGAAACAAGATGTGATAGAATGGCACTAATAGAAGAGGGAAGAGTTTGCATAAAGAAGCTTGGAAGGGACGCCGGCAGCAGGGCCGTCATCACAAAGGTGCTGGATGGCAACTTCGTGAAGATAATAAGCTCGGTCAGGCCGAGGGAGAGGAAATGCAACGTGCAGCATCTGGAGTTCCTCTCAGAGAAGGTGTCGCTGTCCGACAAGGAGCAGCTGGCAAGAGTTCTTGAGATAGACAAGGCAAAACTGGCCGCATGAAAACGGGCAAGCGAATATTATTATAAACATAATGCCCATAACAATATGGGATGATACTGTTGGAAAAGAAGCATGTTGCCTGCGCTATGATACTGGTCGGAAGCCTACTGATTCTCTCTCTCAGCGTAATGTTTTACCTTCAGCAGCTTGACATATCGCAGAACTGCGTGCCGTCCAACGCTCTTCCGGCATGCTATCCAAGCAACGGCCTGGCATTCTCGATATTCGGGTTCATCATCACAATGATATTGCTGGCAGCCGCGTATCACGTTTACATGAAGGACAGCAACATAGCCACCAGATGGGCGCTCACCGCAATGGTCGCCTCGCTGCTATCATACGAGGTCACGGAATTCGCATA
>JACTVF010000496.1 GCA_019695435.1 Methanoregulaceae archaeon
TCTGCTTCCCCCCCGAAACGATGAAGTCGAACGCTTCGTCGAAGGTGACTCCCTCGGGAATCGTCAGGTCGCCTTGCTCAAGTCGCCGCAGCGTTTCGTTGGCCCGCCACAGCTTGGCATTGGCGAGGGTCTCGTCGGTGGTCTTGAGCGAGCGGAAGAACTTGCGGCCCCCGTACCAGAACCGCAGGTGGGCCACATCGCTGCCCTTCCGCTTTGACGCCTTCCACACGAGATGAGCAGCCATGAGCTTCACCCGTTTGTAGTCCAACCCGTAGTCCTGGCTGGACTACGATTCGTTTGCGCCCGCAACATCCAATCGACATTGGACTACTTTTGGACTACTTTTGCAAGCCCGAGCTACAAGTGCAAAAGAAAAGGACTCACGGCTCTCGCCGTAAGTCCTTTCGTATCAAGGTGCCGAAGACAGGACTTGAACCTGCACCCCCGTTACAGGGACTAGGTCCTGAACCTAGCGCGTCTGCCAATTCCGCCACTTCGGCCCTGTACCCTTGGTTGTATTGCGTCGGGGCCTCCTCTGCAAGCCCCCGACCGCAGAAACGCCTCAACGCAGGAGCAAGAGTCTGCCAGTACACAGGAGAACGACTGCCGCCTCGCAAAATGTCGAGGCGGCAGCGGTTCCACGTTCTGAACAGGTGCCGTCGCAGCGCGGCTTAGTCGACACTCTCGCCGATGGGGTCGCCCAGGCCACGGGTGATTAGAGCCATGTAAAGCGCCACGTCGATCTTGTTCGATATGCCGTGTACGCTGCCATCCACGAAGCCGTGAACGATCACGCCGTTGTGATTGCTGCTCGGTCCGTACGTGACGTAGTGCGTGGCGTCAACCGTGTCCAGCGAGTTGTCCTGGTACCAGGTCTGCTTATCACTGGGGATGATGGTCACGTTCAACCAGGTCCTAAATGACTTGCTGACCGTCGACTGGTCGTCATAGAGGCCGGGAGTGAAGCCCGTGGGTGCCCAGTATTGCAGCGTTTGGCCCGTCTGGGCCTGATTAGAAAACGTGACAGCGCCGGTGGGGTAGGGCGACGTGGGCAGGCCTACCAGCGCCTGCTCCTTGCCGTAGGTCCAACGTGCGCACCGCTGCTCGATGGACTCCACGACGATGATCGTATGGGACGTGCCGTCGCTGAAGTTGTTGAAGCTCAGCTTCGAGCCGGGAAAACACGCACCGTCGGGAGTTGTCGGGTCGGGCTGGGTATAGGAACTCGGCGGTTGCGTGACCGTGCTCGGGTTAGTCGCAATCGCCTGGCTGGTGATATTGGTCGCCGCCATCACCTTATAATTGGAGATCGCCTCCAGCGGCTGGACGTTGGGATTAACGTACGGGTTGCCGCTGAAACTCGGACAGACGAACTCTTGTAGCGAGGTCGCCAAGGCGGTCTTGGCGTTCTGCACGGCAGTGGAGGCCGCCCCCTGTGTCGACGTGCCATCGGGATTGCTGGCCGATGTGTCCAGGGTGGCATAGAGGTTCGTCTCTTCCAAGCCGGGGAGCAAGTCGACCCAGCAACTCCAGCCGCTGGTTGCGCTGGAGCCTAGAATGCCCTCGGTAACCGTGGTCCCAGACACTGAGATGTGGTCGGAAGGAGGCAGCTTCTTGTACTTGTCGTGGTAGTTGTGCATCGCCAGGACGAGCTGTTTCACCTTGTTCACGCAGGAAGACCTCCGGGCGGCCTCCCGCGCGGCCTGGATGGCCGGTAAGAGCAGTGCGATCAGGATGCCGATGATGGCGATCACCACCAGCAGCTCCACGAGGGTAAACCCTCGCTTGGACGAAGGTCGGACCATGGCAAACCTCCTAAGATAGGATGAGGATGAGAAAACCCCGCCGGCCGGCGGCATAGACCCGCGGCCCCACAACGCCCGTTATAAGTAGGATGAGACAATCTCGCCCTTGTGCGCCGCCACCCCCCTCGGGCGAGCACGAAGCCGTGGGGAAACGCGGCCCATTCGGAAGTTGATTTTAGCTCCCTGGTGCAAAAGCTGTCAAACGCTATTTTGCGAGTTTGGAGCAGAGGGGTGCAAGCGGCACTTCGTATGTTCGTGTGCGGTCGCGGTAGCCCGAAGGGCTTTCACAACAAAGCCCAGGGTTGCCGCACAGCGGCTACCCTGGGCGTCCGAAGCCGAGAATTCGGAAAACCCCAACGGGGTTTCACATGGGTCGGACCCAGAGATGCAACCCTTTCAGGGTAGATGTGGTGGCCGCCTGAAACCCCAGGGTAGCGGCTGCGCCGCAACCCTGGGCTATGTTCTGCAAGCCCTTCGGGCTACAAAGCACGACTTGAACTTCCGTGGCGTTTCGGTGTGGGCAGGTGTGGCTCTTCCCGATGCCCGGAACGCCAAGGAGGGCATTCCCTACAGACCAAAGCCCAGCCTCCATATACACCCACCTACGGACGGGTATGGATGCGGGCGGAATTGCAACGCGGGCGAGGTTAGGATAGGCTTCAGAGGGGGTGTCTGGTCTTGGCTGCCCTATGCACGTGCTGTTGCCGGAAGCACAACG
>JACTVF010000045.1 GCA_019695435.1 Methanoregulaceae archaeon
GGTGTGTCGTGCGTATGAGACGGACACGCAGACGTGGTGGGCCTGGACAGGCAGCGAGTGGCTACAAGAAACCGGCGTCTGGATCGAAACCGATGGCACGAAAGTCGGCCCGGTACCCGCGCAGCTGCTAAACCTGCAAAGCGGCCCAGGTATCGTACTTGGCGCCGGCGGTGCTACTGGCGCGGCCGTCGAGGTGCAAATATCCACTGTCGCACCCCCGCCTAATCCACAAGTGTTGACGTGTGCACAACGTGCCTGCAACATTGCCGGCTACCTGTCCATCAACGTCATACGCGAGAGCTTGCAACAGGCCATCGATGCAATCAACGCCAACCAAAGCGTGTTGACCTATGGCCTCGGCATCATCGCGCTTATCCCCGGTATTAACGTCACAGACTTTATCATGGACGGCCTGTACGTCTTCTACAAAGCCATCAGCTCAGGCACATTGTCGGATTACACTGACGCACTCGCAGACGATGCCTTGTTCGCATCCATCACATGCAACATCTACAGCGCTATCGAGGCCGACTGCGAAGTAACCGACGGGAACTTCACGGCCATCCTCACAAACATCGCCGCGAACCCGTACACCCCATCAGACGTAATCAGCACCATTCACGATTACGTGGAAGCGTTGGGCGCGCATGGCCTCGAGCTGTTGCAGAATCCCGGCTCACTCGCCGACTACGATTGCTCAGGCTGCGGTGGTCCCAGTGGTGCCAGCGGGCCGACCGGTGCTCCAACCCCCTTCACACATCACATCCTCTCACCCACACATACCGATACCGTCGTTGCCACGGGTGCAACCGGCGATATCCTGCGCCACAACGGCACAGCATGGGAAGCATTGCCCATCGGCACAGAAGGCCAGCTGCTCAGCTCTCGATCCGGGAATGCCACGTGGGACCGCGGCAACATCGAGGTAGAGCACGGAACAGCGGATCCTGCTGTCCTCGTACGGCGGATCGATATAGAGGATTCTTCCAGCGTCCTGGCAACACTAACATACGATGAGCCACTGAGCCTAGCCACAGTTTCATTCGCATTGAATCCCGATGTGCCGACGATAGGGCCTACAGGTCCTACAGGTCCTACAGGGCCTACAGGTGCGGCAGGAGCAACCGGCGCAACCGGCGCGACAGGTGAGACAGGTGCTACGCCAGCCAGTCTGTATGTCCCTTCTCAGGCTGGTCATGGCCTAGTGTTAGACCTTGGAGTAGGCGGTACCCCGCCATCTGGTTGGACTGACCTTGCGTATGATGACAGCGCCTGGATATCTGCCCTGCTTGAGGCATGCACACCGTCTACTGATCCGCCCGCGATCGCAAGTACCCAATTCATCACCTGGCAGTCTGATTGTGCAACACATCCAAACGATGTGTTCTTGGTTCGGCACCATTTCAGCATCAATACCGGACTTGTCGTGTCGGCGACTCTGCAGGCACCTGTCAACGGCACGGTGCCAGCCTGGCTCAACGGCACATCGCTAGGCATTGCTACTGTTGTGTCCGATATCTGGACCTGGACAGTTGACCCGGCGCTCTTCGTCTCCGGCGACAATGTGCTTGCTCTGGAATACACGAACGACTCAGTACTGGATGGCAATTGGTCGAGCACTGACTATCTTCTGAGTGTGTACGGTACGGCCCAGTCTGGTGGTCCTACAGGGCCTGCTGGCCCCACCGGCAGTGGGGGCACGGGCGGCGCAACCGGACCAACCGGACCGACAGGCCCGACCGGGCCAACAGGAAGCGCAGGAAGCGATAGTGGCCTATCACTATTCGTGAACAGCACTGCGGTCCCGAGCAATCCGATTAGCGGGCTCGATCTCTCGCAGGGCGAGAACGTCACACTCACGGTTGGCGAGGTAGACGGTGTGGCCGCAGTTGTTATCTCAGCCGCCGGGGGCGGGGGCGGCGCAACCGGACCAACCGGACCAACCGGGCCTACAGGTGCAACCGGGCCTACAGGTGCAACCGGTGCGACAGGTGCGGCGGCGCCGGCGGGCGAAATGTATGAGACGTCGTTGGGCACCGATACGGACATAGGAACGTCACAAGGCACGGTGCTGCTGACTGCCGTGCTCGGCTCGAATCTCTATGAATGCTCCGCAACGGTGACGCTATACAACAGCAATAGCGGGCCGTCCACCGCCTATGTGGACCTGTGGGACGGCGCAACCCAGATCGCCGGCGCAACCCTGGCACTCAACCCTACCTCGACTGGTACAGTCACGATAGGGCCAAAGAACGTCACCATAGCGGGCGGGGCAACGCTCTCTCTACGCGCATGGGCGCCTGATGGCGGGTGGTCAGCAAAACACCTCAGCGGCACGGGTATCGAGACTGGCACATGGCTACACGCCACACTTCCAACAGGAGGTCCGGCAGGTGCAACCGGTGGGACAGGACCTGCAGGTGCAACCGGTGCGACAGGACCTGCCGGCGGCACAGGGTCGTTTGTCGAACTGGCTGACGTAGTTGTATCGACACCAGCAAGTACTATCGCCATTGACGTACCATCTGGGCACAAGCATCTGCGACTCGTCATGTCCGGTCGCGGGGATGCAGCCGCGAACTACGAACTGCTCTATCTACGCTGTAATGCGGATGGAGGCGCGAACTATTCGTGGTGGTATGAGTACGGTGGCAGTGCGGGGGTAGGTGGGACCCTGACCGAGGGACAGACTGCGGCGAAGGTCGCCGACTTCGCGGCGAATAGCCTGACGGCTGGCTATAACAGCGCTCTGGTCGTCGATTTCTTCGACTACGCGAACACTGTGTACTTCAAAACCTTTATGACGACGATGGTTGCTGACCTACAAGGTACGGGCGGGTTTGTAGAGCACTACGGCGGCATGTGGCTAAGCGAGTCGAGCATAACCGAAATAACGCTGTTCCTCAGCGCTGGCAACTTTGCGGCAGGGACGCGTGCAACGCTCTACGCACTGTCCTAACGACCCCGCCGGCTGCGCACATCCATCACCGCAAATGATGCCTTCACGCTAACTTCTTCGGTGTGACGGGTGTGACGGGTGTGACGGGTGTGACGGGTTTTCGCATTTTCTCCCCTCTTCTCTGTTTTTCCATTTAACTAAAATGTAGGATGGACAGGAAAATTGTCACAAACCTGTCACAGCTCGTCACGAATTCCCTGCCCCACCAGAGTAAACGGCGCTGTGACAGGTTTTTCCGCTCCGTCAGGCTTTCAGGCCGATCCCGGTCCAGATCCGCTTGCCGGTGCCCGGCTCTCGGCGCTCGCCGATGCCCGCGCGCTCCTTTAGCCGCAGTCCTAGGCGCGTCGACGACCACGGCCGGCTCTTATTCGTTTCGCTCCAATCGACGTAGCGCCCGTACAGTTGACCCTTCACCGTTTCCAGTTGCGGAGCCACGATCGCGCAGTCCTCCAGGAACTCGGCAAGTGCGTCTTGCTCACCACGATACGTCTCTCCAGCTGCGACGACTGCCTGGGGCGGCCGCAATCCCATCTTCTCCCATGCGTGATAGCCCTTTACGGCCCATGCCATGATGCCCGGTGCCTCGCCGCGCAGTTTCTCCGAAAGACCGCGGTCCTGTTCATCCGGCGGTATCGTCTGCTTGAACTCGATCAGCCGGATGCGGCGCCAGATGCCGAGATCGACTCCTCGTATTTCCGGCTTGTGATTGCAGGCAAGCCATATCTTGCCGGTTGATCGGAAGCTGAAGAACTCGTGCTGCAGAAATCGGGCCGTCACCATGTCACCGCCCGTCAGTTGCTTTAGGCGGCTTTCGGCGAACCGCTGGCCGTCTTCCGTCTCCGCGCTGATAATCATGCGGGCGCCGGCGAGCGCTGCCACGTCGTTTGGAATGGCATCGCCATCTTGGACCATGAACGTTTCTGGCCGCGCGCTCGATGCGTAGTCGCCCAGCATGTCCACAAGCGCCCGCAGAAAGGTGCTCTTGCCATTGCTGCCCGCGCCATGCAGCAGAAACAGGCATTGCTCGCCGGTCTTACCCGATAGGCTGTAACCTACCGCGCGCTGCACAAAGCCGCGGACCTCGGCAGAGGGTAGGATGCGCTCCAAGAATGCCTGCCAGCATGGCGCTTCCGCTGCACGGTCGTAGTGCGCCCCTGACATCTTCGTGATGAGGTCCGTCGTTTCGTGGGGCAAGAGCAGACCGCTTGCTAGGTCAAGCGTTCCAGATTCGGTGTTGAATGCAACTGTGTCTACATCGAATGCGGCTGGCATACGCACCAGCCGCGTGTCAGTTTCAGCGAGCTTGAGCGCCGCTTCCAAGCGGTTCTTTTGCCGGCATTTGATAGCCCATGCCCGATATTGTTCCGCACGCTCGGCGAGACCAGCTCCCGATGCTTCTTCCGCTTCCAGCATCCAAGCATTCGATAAGAGCTTCACTAGGCGCCAGTGCTCGCCGCTCAGATCGCGCGTCCAACGCTTGCTATCCCATGCCATCCACCCCCATTGCGGCACGTACAACAGTCGGCCGACAGCGAGCCGCACAATGAACTTCTGCATGTTGTCGAGGTCGGTTGTGTGCGGGGAATCAAGGGGGGTATCGTGTATACTATCCATAGTGTTCCTTTGACGCAGGACACTAGATATGGCGATGCGCCGGCCCGGGAGCCCGTTCCCCCTCCTTAAGCCGGCGCATCCATCGTACTGCTACGGATGCTTCTTCGGTATCAGTCCCCCGTATCTGTAGCATTTGATCTCGTTGTGGGTTACCAGATCGACGATATATGCACGCTTGGTCCCAGCCGGCCACTGCGTCAACCCAAGCGGATGCAGCAGATCACCACGCGCCGCGAGTTGATGCTTGCCGTCTTCCAATACTACGAAGAACGCATAGCGCGGCAGCGCGATCGCTTTGCCGGCTCGCGTGGTTCCCCATTCGTGTGCCACAAGGACCTCCTTCCGCTGACTTCACGGGCACTGCCAGGCCCATGCTCGTTTAGTCGATTTTACTCTGGTACGTGCGTTGTGCTGGCTAACATTTGAAAACCGTGTGGCACAAAGAAATAGAAGCTTGCCCGTCGGCGTACTCGTGTCAATCGCCTGGTCGAGGACCACCAGGCAAACGTTCTTCCGGCGCAGCGTATCGGCGATAGCGCAGAGGTGGGTAACTGATCGTGCCAAGCGATCCAATCGCGTAACCACGAGCGTGTCACCTTGCCGCACGTACTCCAAGCATGCCGCCAGCTCGGGACATTCCACGAGTGAGCCTCTTTTCTTCTCACTGAAAATCTTCTCGCAATCGCTCAAGCGCTCGAGCTGCGCCTCGATGTTCTGCTCGGTCGTGCTGACTCGGGCATAGCCTACACGCATATCTTTTCTCCTCTGTCCCATTCAGCGATTAGGCTGCCGCCCTGGTAGACCAAATAACCACGCAAGAGATCTTCTCGGCTCATCTCGCGCGCATATTCTTCGGCTTCTCGCTGGGTTGGGAAGACGTCGGGACAGCTATCGTCTGCTTCGGTCGATGTGGTATAGACCTCAAACATCACACGACCTCCTTCACATCCGGCAGCGCCCTGCGGTAACAATAGCGGTGCAAGAGCTTGCGCGTGTTCGGCGGCGCCACGAATGCTTGTATGGCCTCAAGCTCCGTGCTGCATGGCCAGTCACGCGTCTTCACCTGCACGAGCACAACATCGTTCGCGGAGATACCGACGATGTCGAACACGCCGGCAGACAGCGATGAGCGGATGCAGTAGTAGCCCGCGGCCTCGAGCACGGCCATGGAGCGGTGTTCGTTGCGGGTGCCTTTCTGTCGTGCGTTCATAGAACCTCCTTTCTAGAAGTATTCTAGCACCATTTGGATGCGTTGACAACACACAGGAATGCGCGTAGAGTACCGATTGCGGATAGTACCGCGAAGGAGTACGCAGATGACCGATGAATTTATATACGAGCATCGCTGCGATGAGTGCGGAACGTTCTCGCACTGCCAGATCAACGTTACTGATGATCCGATCACTGGCGAGGTTGCGATATGCGCCTATTATGAGTGCGAGAAATGCGCCTCGCGCTACGGCGATAGCGGCGATGCGCGGGAGGAACTGGCGTTTGGTTGGATGGGCGACAACGGGGACGGCGACCGATGAGCGACGTGCTTGCAGTTCACGTCCGTTTGTTCGATGGCCGATGGATTCACCGAGGCATGGTGGGCTTCACCGTGCGGAACGAGAGGACGCACGAGCTCCTGTACTCGGGCTATTGCTCGGGCTACCTCGAGGCCCAGGATCGCATCTTGCAATGGGCGCGCAACAACGGCTGGACGCAAATGGACGTGCTCGGTGTGAGCCCGTCCAACATGAACTGATGCGTACTCGGCGCGTGAGCTTCGCCGTGCCGGAATATCTCTTGCCTGCCCTAGAGATTCTGGCTCAGAGACTCGAACAGCCGCTCGAGCAAGCTTTTCTCACTTACTGCCTGATGCTCTTGGAGAGCGCGCCCGGTGTCGAAGAGCTTCACGACGTGATAAGACGGGGCAAGATTCGCTATTACCAGCAAGGAATAAGCTAATGCCTAAAGTAGCTATCCGATTGATTGACTGCCCGTTACGCGTGATCGTGTTCACAGCTACGCGTAAACGGGATGGATGGCCGCTCGACAAGCTCGAATGCGGCCACTACGTGGCACGCAAGCAATATCTCTCCGAGGAAGGCGAATGGGTGCCGATTCCTGCCAAGCGGCATCGTTGCCGGGAATGCGGCATAGCATCACTAGCGAAATAGCCCGTTCTAGGCACGCAACACGGCCCCGTGGGTTCCCGTAGCCTACGGGGCCGTTTCGTGTCTCTAGCGCGATCCTCGTGCGTTTGCGTTTGCGTGCAGCCAGCAGCCTACCAGCCACGCGAGTGGGAAGTCTAGAATCACCCACACGAGCACGATGAGCAAGAGCGTATGCATGTCACGCTGCGGGCGGTTCTTCAGGCGGTGGACTTGCGGGCGGTGCCACGGTCAACGGCGTAATACCGAGCGCGCGCATCTCATTGATGGCGCCTTCGATCTCGTCAATCTTGGATTGAATCGCTGCGGCCTTGCCGTTCGCGATGGCACGCGCCACCGTATTGGTCGACGTCTGTGCCGCCACGCGATCGTGCGTGATCGTCACCTTCTCGTTCGTATCTTTCGTGGTCAGACGATTCGCGTAGGCCAGAGTCAGCGTGGCCAGGGCGGTCAGCAGCGTGACGACCGCGGCGATAAACGTTGGAGTGCCAAGGAGCGTATTCATGAGAACGTAATCCATCCTAGCACGCCGTCGTAGCCGTGCGTGGCCACGATCGGCGGGCTCCCCGTCGGGTTGTTCTGCTCAAACACTGCCAGGAACATGACGCGCGCCGCGAGCACGATCGCGGTATGGCCGAATCCGGCACCCCAGGAATCGTCCCAGCACACAATCGCGCCCGGTTGCGGATAGTTTGTGGGCGTGTTCGGCGTGTATTTGAAAACATTGGGGTCGATGTTGTCGGGCAGGTCCTTCGCATTGCCCCAGATATGCGGGAGACTGTTGGCGTCAAGCCATTTCTCCACGAGCCCTACGCACTGGCCGAGGTTGCCGGCCGTATCGCCGGTGTTCGGCAGGCCTAAGTACTCTTGTACGAACGCAAGCAGATCGACCATCAGACTGCCACTCCTTCCTCGAGGATGCGCTGCAAGGCCGGCAGGTACTCAGCCGGCGCCTTGCCGGATGCAATCACCTTGCCGGCTATCACGCGTGCATCCTCGGCCTGGCCGGTGTTATGCAAGCAAATGGCGTAGTGCACCCAACGGCCGTAGTCATACACGCCTGGCTCGACGAACACCGCCGATACCGGCTTGTCGATCACTACTGCACCCTCGAGGAACAGCAGGGCCATATGGTCGAGCTGCCGGTTGTGGTAGCCCACGCCCAGGCGGTACAGCGCTTCCGCGCGCTTGGCATCACAGGCATAGGCGTCCAGGTAGTGCGTGACGGCGGCAGTCCATACGTTGGACAGTTCGCACAGCGCGCCCATGCGGTAATGGCTGTACCACACTTCTTCCTGATAGTCGCCCATCTCGCTGCGCTTGCGGTACGCTGCGATCGCTTCTCCCACGCGCTTGTTCGTCTCATACCCTTGCGCCAGGTAGAACCAGTAGCGCGGATTGTTCGGCTCATCCTCGACGCTCTTCTGCATGATGACGAGATCGCGCTCGAGCTTGTTCCCGCTTCGGCCGCGCGCCCCGTCGCCGTCCGTCCACATGTGGATCTTGGCAGGGTCGAGCATGAATTCGGGCGCCGGTGGCGTGCATGTCGCGTACTCGTGGATCACGCCCACATAGCGGAAATTCCGCGCTGAGCGCATGATATTCACCCGCGGGTAGGATATTGTGGGGAACCGCATCTCCACGCGGTACGCGTCATGCTCGAGCGTTCTGAGGCACTCTGGGTCATCGACTACTAGCACTTCGTCCGCGTCAATGACCAGCGTGTACTCACAGCCACTCTTGGCAGCTTCATACAGTGCTAGGGTGCGGTTGTAGCCGAAATCCTGCCACTTGTGATGGAGGAGCTTGCCCGGGATCTTGGCGTCCTTGAAGAACGCGCGTGTCTTCACACACGTGTCGTCGATACTTCCCGTATCACACACAATCCAGTGGTCGATGTAGGTCCGAACAGACTCGAGGCAGCGCGTGATGATGTGGGCTTCGTCGCGGACGATCATGCTCAAGCAGATAGTGGGCTTACTCATGGCTATACCTCCGCATATAGCATACTGCCGGGTACCCCCCACGTAGGTACCCGGCAGCACGCCTCGGCCAGGCTAGCGAAGATTCTAGCCGCCCTACACCTCGAAGGACGCCCGCTGGAGTTGCTTCCGCCTCTTGTGGAACGCCACAATCGCGTCGACAAACGCCACGATCTGCTGATTGTGCGCGCTGCACCACGCGAGCACGGTGCCCACGGTGGTCAGGATCGCGACGAGCAACCCAACCGGATCGACGCCGGTGAGCACGATGCGATCACCGCTCAGCACGGTGGCACCGTTCGAGATCGCGGGAACGTAACCGCCCCAGCGCTTGCTCGTGCCGGTCGAGCTGAAATTCAGCACACCGGTCTGTTCCACGCGGGAGCCCGCAGTGGCCACGCCAGTCGGCGCGGGAGCTGCGAGAGCCATCGTGATGTGGCCGTGGCTGATATGCGCGTCGGAAGCGGCTTGAAGGGCACCGAGCAATGCATTCGCTTCCGCCAGCATTGCGGTGATGGTAAGGCTAGGATCGGCGAGCGCGTAGTACGGGGCCGAGGCCTCGATACCCCACTCGTCAACGAACGTTCCGGATACGACGATCGGCTGCGTCTTTGCCATGTTCTTCCTCCTGAAACGTGGACTT
The DNA here is from genome assembly GCA_019695435.1 of Methanoregulaceae archaeon. Lineage (GTDB taxonomy): Archaea > Halobacteriota > Methanomicrobia > Methanomicrobiales > Methanospirillaceae > Methanoregula. The sequence continues at coordinate 9,358 of JACTVF010000045.1, forward strand.
ATCCATAGGGCCAGTATGGACTTATCCACAGGGGATGTCAAACGGAATTATGTGCAGTGTTGACCGAGGAGTGTATACTCTTGTGCGTGCTGCAGCACGCACAAGATGGGAGTCACGATGGCTTATAGCCTCATTGCCAGATTCTCCGCGACGATCCTGGATGAGCAGAACGTGGAAGCATTGGCGCAGTCGTACGTGCTCGTCGATCCGTCGCACAGCTTCAGCGACGTGATCACGACATTCAATACATGGCTTGCAGACCTCGACGCGTGTACCGATGGACAGATCATCGCCGCGCGTATCCACGCTGGTCCTACATTGCCAGATGGTCTGAAAGGCGCGCCGGTAGCGGGTTCGCGCGTTGAGCAAACAGGCATCGTCAACTTCAGCGCGACAGGCACCACACACCGATGGGGCCTCGCGATTCCGGCGCTCAAGAACAGCGGCACGGTCATTGCAGCCGGGAAGATCGTGCTCACACCGGGCGATCCGGTGCCTGTGCTTGCCGCGCTGCTCACGGGAGGAGGTACAGCAAGTCTCAACTGGACGAACGATAACAGCCAGACGATCGTCGCGCTCATGGATGCGCTGATTAGCTTTCGGCAACGTGGTAAGCAATTGGCCTTGGCGACACATGAGAGATAACGGCTAATGTTTCCAGGAGTGCCGAATTGGGGTCAAGGGCCATGCGTGTATTCACCCATGCCGGCGCCAGGACTCGAGGCCGGGTGCGGACCACTCAGCACTGTGTGGCTTCCTACCGCACTCCTGCCCTACGTGCTAGGCGCTCTCCAACAGCTCGTGCAACAGGCAATCTGGGCAGCGCCGGCCGCGGCGACACAGCGCCAGATGACAGACCTCATCGGCAACATCGGCACGGCCGCGCTCACGGCGTACAACACTGGCGGGCCGATCTCATGCGGCGATGCTTCGTGCAACTGGATCCGGAACAGCGCCGGTCAGTTCATCTTGAACCAGTGAGAACATGGCTGATTTAGGCACCAAGATCACCTGCTACTTCGCGCAATTCGCCGGTGTGCCTGCTGGCGCGCCGGATGTGCCTGCCGGCAGCACGCAATGGGTCATAGCACAAAACACGCTCACCGGCTACTTCTACTACTACGATTTACTCATATCTGCCTGGGTGCAGCTCAAAATGGCAAGCGATCCGTTAGCCGTGCTCGGTCAAGTGATTGTACCGGCCGGGGCCGGCGTGGCAACGGTCACGTTCTCGAGTATTCCTGCCACGTACTCACAACTCCGTTTTTCTATCGTTGCGCGGTGTACTGGCTCGGGCAGTCCGTATGCGCTCTTGATGCGTATGAACGGGGACTCAGGCGGGAGCAATTATCCTCAGCAGTTGATCAACGGCGTGGGCGGGACAGTAACAGCGACCGGCGCAACCGCGGGATACATTACTATCGGCAACATACCGGGCGCGGCTACCGTAACACCTGATGGCGGCTATGTCACTGGCGTGCTTCCGGGCTATGCGCGTACAGATTGGTATAAACTGCTTTTCGCCGATCAGTCAAAGACGATCTACCCTCCTGTTAACCCCGTTACTGGCATATGGACGAGCACAGCCGCAATTACCTCGCTAACGTTCTATGTGGCCTCACAAAACATAGCGCCGGCGAGTATTTTCACCTTGTGGGGGGAGTAATGAGCATCCAAGGGATTACGGCGGATTGCGCATTTGGTGTTCAGAAGATTGCCGATCTCTCGAGCGACGAGCTAGCCTCGCTTTCCGCGCTTCAGCAAGCCGCCACGCAAGAGGCCACAGTGCGCGCAGCAGCAACGGCCTTGATTACGCAGCATGCCACCGCGTTGAACGGCCTATGGGCGTCCATGACAGGCAATAGCGCGTTAGTCAACTCGGATATTGCAGCGTTGAACACGATCGCGAATGCGCTTCAAGGTGGCACGCAGCCAACTGCGGCACAACAGTTGATCATCGACCGCGTGTATCTTCGGCTCTTGGTTCTCTTGCTCAGTTAGGCGGATGAATGTGGGACCCCGACCGCAGCTACAAGCAAAGCTCGTATCGAGAGACGATACCCGATCCTGGCACGGCGCCGGGCGATGCACCACTGGTCTGCATCCAGATCAATGCGTCCTGGATCCCGTACGTGATTGGCAGCACATTGCAGCTTGCACAGCCCAAGGCATGGACCACGACGGACCCCACAGCACTCGCAGACCTGCTTGGCCGAGTGACGGACCTTATCGCGCGTATTGGCACCGCCGAGGTATGTATGGCACCTGAATTCCGCCTCACGACCGGCTGCGGCCTCCAATACAGCCTGGATGGTGGTACAACGTGGCTCGACTTCGCCGACTGGGCGACCAACTTCCCACTGTGCGTGCGCTCCAATCAAGCACGTGTCGTCATGCAGGCCGGATACGATCATCCGCCCATCCCCGAATGGACGGCCGGCGGTGACGATTGGGTGTACGCGCCAGACCCATAGAAAAGGGGCAAGTATATGGCTACATTGCCCGGAAATGCCGCGAGCTATTTCTGGCAAGGCGTGCATGCCGATCGTCCCACTCCGACGAACGTCGCGCCGAATACGGTGTGTCGTGCGTATGAGACGGACACGCAGACGTGGTGGGCCTGGACAGGCAGCGAGTGGCTACAAGAAACCGGCGTCTGGATCGAAACCGATGGCACGAAAGTCGGCCCGGTACCCGCGC